>JABBBF010000190.1:3065-6083 GCA_018607545.1 SAR92 clade bacterium
GATATAGGCAAGGTTATCCTGGGTTACCGCGGTGCTCGGTGCGCTGAGGGGGTAGCCTTCAAGTTTTTGCCATTCACTGTCGAGACTCAGGGTGACTAATGGGGCGTTATCAAAGTCGATACTGGCGAGGCTCTGCTGGGTCAGCAGGTGCTGTATATTGCTGCTGTTAATCAGGTAATTGATTCGCTGTAGCGGGTAGTTGGTGTCTATGGGCACATAACAGCCGCCGGCTTTAAGTATACCCAGTATACCGATCACCATATCTGCACTGCGCTCAAGATAGAGTCCAACCGGCATATCCGGTTGAATTCCATTGGCAATAAGATAGTGGGCGAGCTGATTGGCCATAATGTCTAGTTCATGGTATTTCACGACCTGATCTCGATAGACCAGAGCGATGGCATTGGGCTGCTCTGTGGCTTGTTGCTCAAAAAGTTGGTGAATGCACTTATCTTTGGGATAGTTAGTTTTGGTTTTATTCCAGCTATGGAGAATGGTTTTGCGTTCTCCCTCACTGAGCATTGAAAGGTTGGCTATAGGTTGCTCGGGGTTTTCGACGGCGGACTGAAGTAGTACTTCGAAGTGGCTGGCCATACGCTTTATGGTTGCCGGGTCAAAGAGGTCGGTGTTGTATTCGAAATGTCCCTTTAACTGATCATTGATGATTTCTAGTGACAGGGTAAGTTCAAATTTTGCTACACCCATAGAGCGGGATGTGGCAGGTTCTGTGGGCTGTCCGGCCAGTTCATTGTCTTCTAGAGCAATACTGTCAAAGACAAGTGCGGCCTGAATCGGGTTGCCGTCTGCGGCTAGTACTCGCTTGTCTCTCAATATATCAACCAGCTTTCCATAGGGAACCGGTTGCCGATAAAAAACTTCGTTGCTGAGACTGTCCAGAGTGGTGAGGAATTCACTAAATAACTGCTGTGGATCTATTCTTGAGTGCAGTAGGGCGGTTTCGGCAAAGAAGCCCAATAAGTCGCTGGTGTTGTTTCCGGTGCGGTTGGCGACAATGCTGCCAACGACAATATCCCGCTGCCTGCTGTAGTGCGTCAGTAGACTTTTGTAGGCGGCAAGTACCACAATAAAGGGTGATACACGCTGTTTCCAACTGGTGCTGACAAGAGTCTGGGTAACGTTTTTTGTCAGTACGACTGTTTGCCAGGCGCCAAAAGATCGCGGTACAAGGGGGCGGCTGCGGTCGAGGGGGATATCTAGTATTGGCGGTAAATTTTTCAGCTGTTGTGCCCAGTACTCAAGTTGTCGTTTGAGGGCTTTGCTGTGCAGCCAGGTTTTTTCTTGTAGGGCAAAGTCACTGAGTTGAAATGGCAGCGGCTTAAAAATCAGTGTTTTGAATAAGAGTGGCTTATTCGATAAGAGCAGATGCGTGGATGGGCCGCTCTGCGTGATTAGCTGCTGATAAAGCTGGTTGATCTCTTTTAGCAGTATTACAACGGCGCGGCCGTCCATAATAATATGGTGAAAGGAGAATAAAAATAGCTGCTTGTTATCCGGTAGTTGCAAAACAGCAATACGAAACAGCGGGCCCGAAGATAGGTTATAGATTTTCTGTCCCTGTTTTAGGCACTGATCATTTATTAATGTCTGCAGATTGTTTTTACTGTCACCGACTTTGATAACTGGTATTGATACGGTAAAGGGAGGCAGAACTATTTGTTGAAGCTGTTCCTGTTTGTCGAGTTTAAAGACTGTGCGCAGCGCTTCATGGCGTTTCACGATAGTTTCAAATACGGTTTCGAGAGCGTCGATGCGCAGTTTTCCATGCACCAAAACTTCAAGTTGTTCGTTATAGCTGTAGGCGGGCTGCTGAAGTTTACATTGATACCAGAGCCGCTCCTGCCCGTTGGATGCGATTGCCGATGTGGATTCAGATTTTGTTGCTTTTGCCATTGTAACTTCCCTGTATGCAAGCCGAGTGAGTAGCTGTTGTTCGGTTGCATACTAGGTAGGACGTATTTTTCGTACAAACTATATAGATAGAATATATTTAACCTTCTCTGAAAAATTACCGGCAAATAATTAACATATATTGCTTGTTAGAAAATCATCAATTCCTACACTTCAGTCTCGTTAAGTCGAGTTTTAAAGGAGAGGGATTTGTGTCTCAGTTAAAGAATTACCTAAAGCGATCTCGGGATAAATATCCCCAGAAGAATGCTCTGGAAGTGGCGGATGAATTTTTTACCTACGAGAGAATTTATACTCTGGCAGAAAGTTTTTCCGCTAGCCTAAGTGCATTAAAAATGGGTCGAGAGTCCAGGGTCGCGATTTGGCTGCCAAAGTCACCAGAGGCTTATATCAGTATTTTTGGCGCAGTGGAACATGGCTCAGCGTTTATTCCCATTGATATTTCTACGCCGGCTGAGCGGGTCAATTATATTCTCAACGATTGCAAGGCGGATATTTTAATTTGCCGGGCTGCGGATTACAGTGCTGGGTTTGAGTCGAAACTCTGTTCAATTAAATTGGTTATTCTGGTCGGCGATGAGCAGATGTCACCAGTTTATCCGCGCTGCCACTACCTGCGCTGGCCGTCGTTTATTGCCACTGAGTATGAGCAGAAAGAGCTAGTAAAGCAGCGTCTTAAACCCATTCATGGTGGCAGTTTATCGTCGATTTGCGGGGAGGATATAGCCTATATATTTTATACCTCTGGCAGCACTGGTGTTCCCAAGGGGGTGGTGATTAGCCATAACGCTGCCTGTGCTTTTATCGACTGGGCAGTATCCTGTACCCAGTTAAGCTGTGTTGATCGCGTGGCTAATCAGGCTTCGCTGGGCTTTGATTTAACCACCTTTGATATCTTTGCCACGCTTTCCTGCGGGGCTACATTGATACCGATTCCCGAGTGGCCAATCGGGTCTGGCTATCCCTTTGCGCGGTTTATTGAAGAGCAGCGGATTACTGTCTGGCAGTCGGTGCCCACTATTCTTGTGAAAATTTCAGAGTCCCAACTCAAGACATTATTCAATCTATCGAGTTTGCGCGTGGTTATTT
>JABBBF010000001.1:0-4763 GCA_018607545.1 SAR92 clade bacterium
ATAGGTTTTATTTAATGGCTTCAGCAATACTGTCAAACATACGTCAGGATATGTCGAGAATCGAACTCTCGAGCCTGGGCGTTCCAGCGCTGGTATTGCTGATTATCTCGATGCTGATTCTGCCCTTGCCGGCATTTTTATTAGATTTTTTGTTTACCTTTAATATTATTATCGGCCTAGTAATCATTATGGTCGCTATCAATAGCTCCAAGCCTCTCGACTTTTCATCCTTTCCATCGATTCTGCTGTTGGCCACCATGTTGCGGCTTGGGCTCAATGTTGCCTCGACGCGACTGGTCTTGGTTAAAGGTCACGAGGGTCCAGATTCTGCCGGCAAGGTCATTGAAGCCTTTGGCGAATTTGTTATTGCCGGCAACTATTTAGTCGGTTTTATTATCTTTTCGATTTTAATGATCATTAACTTTATCGTTGTCACCAAAGGTGCTGGGCGAGTGTCCGAGGTTATCGCTCGCTTTACCCTCGACGCCATGCCCGGCAAACAGATGGCCATTGATGCGGACCTAAACGCCGGCGTTATTGATCAGGAGACAGCCAAGTTTCGGCGCGAAGAGATTACTCAGGAATCAGACTTTTTCGGTTCTATGGACGGTGCCTCGAAATTTGTTCGCGGTGACGCCATCGCTGGCCTACTGATTCTAATTATCAATATTGTTGGCGGTCTGATTATCGGTATCGGCCAACACGACCTGACATTCTCCGAGGCTGGCCGCATCTATGTGCTGCTGACTATTGGTGATGGTCTGGTTGCCCAGATTCCGTCGCTGCTGCTGTCACTCGCCACCGCCATTATTGTCACTCGAGTCACCACCTCAGAATCAATGTCTGACCAGGCCAAGACTCAGCTCAATAATCCCATGGCCTTTTTTGTTGCCTCTGGTATTTTGGTTCTTCTCGGCCTAGTACCGGGGATGCCCCATCTGATGTTTTTAAGCCTCGGCATTGGCTCTGCTGTACTCGCCTATGCCCTCGCTCAGAGCGCTCAAAAGCGCGAGCTGACGGTTACCATGGATGCCGCCACTATCGAGACCGCAAAGGCCAATACTGAAGAGTTGGGCTGGGACGATGTGGATCAAGTTGACCTTGTAGGCTTGGATAT
Source organism: SAR92 clade bacterium (assembly GCA_018607545.1). The sequence continues at coordinate 1,118 of JABBBF010000001.1, forward strand.
TGGCTACGGACTTATCCCTCTTGTGAATGCAGATGCCGGCGGCCAACTTTTAACCAGAGTCAAAGGTGTACGCAAAAAGCTCTCGGCTGAACTGGGCTTTTTGATCCAGCCGATTCGTATTCGCGACAATTTAGATCTGGCACCAGATGTCTATCACATAGTGATGAACGGCGTAGTGCGAGGCAAAGGCGAAATCAAAGTTGGCCGCGAGATGGCCATTAACCCCGGACAGGTCCACGGCAAGCTGGAGGGCACAGCCACCAAAGAGCCGGCCTTTGGCTTAGACGCAATATGGATCGACCCGAGCCAGCGTGACTATGCTCGAACCCTAGGCTACACCGTTGTCGACTCGGCTACTGCCATTGCCACCCACCTCAATACATTGCTGCGCGGCAATTCTTCAGAGCTACTCAGCCATGACGAAACCCAGCAGCTATTGGACAAAGTCGCGGCGCGAGCGCCTAAATTAGTCGAAGATCTGGTGCCCGGAAAACTGCCTTTAGCGACCATAACCAAAGTTCTACAAAACATTCTCGATGAATCCGTCTCAGTGCGCGATATGCGCACCATTATTGAAGTGCTATCCACCGAGAGCGGCCGCACTCAGGACGCGGACGAATTAACCGCAGCTGTGCGACCACGACTCGGACGCATGATTGTACAGAGCCTAGTGGAGATCAATGACAGTTTACCGGTGATCACGCTGGAGCCCTCTCTCGAGCAAATGCTGCATAACGTATTGCAGCAAAGCAGTACTAATCAGGGTTTGATTATTGAGCCAAAACTAGCCGAAGGGCTGTTTAAGGCCCTCGCTGAGAACACTCAGGAAGTTGAAAATCAAGGACTCCCAGCAGTGCTGGTAGTGTCGCCGGGAATACGCCCGTGGCTGTCAAAAATCATCCGCCACAGACTGGCAGATCTCACGGTTCTCTCCTATAGCGAGATACCTGAAGACCAGTCTGTAAAGGTTGTCGCCACAGTTAGCATCGATGAACAAAATTAATCTCTACTATTGAAGACAGGGTAATTGAGCAATGGAACTACAACGAATTTTAGCCCGCGATACACGCAGCGCAATGGAGCAGGTTTTCAACCTTTACGGCGATGACGCAATGATCGTCGCCAACAATCGAGTTAAGGGTCAAACTGAAATCATTGTTGCCATGGATCTGGCGTCTGAGGTTAAAGCCGCTTTGATTAAAACACCCGAAGCAGCAAGCCAGGATCAAAGTGCTAGCCAATTTGGTCAACTGATTGAGGCCCATATACAAGTCAAGTCCGAAGACCAAAGAGCGGAAATCCCTGGCCATAGCGAGATTAGTGTTGGTTCCGCTTTTGAGCCTTCTGGCGCCGCAACTGCAATCTCGAAAAGGCCCGCGCTAGATCCATTGGTAACCGCGTCACTGGGCAATGTTAGCAATACCGTCAATGGTGAAAACTATAAAGAAGCTGCTGACAGAGAGTATTTGAAGGCGCGGGAAATCGTTGACCTAGTGAAGCAGGAACTGAGCCTGATGCGCGATGAATACAGACTGTCTCAGCACAAAGACTCCTGGACTGGCAAGCTAGCGGTAAACGATGAGATGGGGCCGCTAGTAGAAGCCTTTAATGAAACCGGCATGCCCTTGGGTATGCGCGAGTCAGTGATTGAAGTGATCAATCAAAGCAGCTCATTGGCCGATGCCATCGACCAGATTAGCAGCGCTATCGGCGATGAAATAGACCATGTAGATCTTCTTGATAACCTGCAGGGCGTGCATATTATTGCCGGCAGTTCAGGTTCTGGAAAAAGCATGATGGCCGGCCGACTGGCCAAGCAGATGGCTCAGCAGTACGGCGCAGATGACGTCGCGCTAATTAGTTATAACGACGTGCGCATTGGCGCTTGGGCACAGACCCAACTGATTGGCTCACAGGCCGGTGTCGACACGTTTCGGGCTAACTCAGCTGAAATACTGACCCAGCTGATGAGCGAACTAAGTGCCCGAAAACTGGTTCTTATTGATACCTCAGGTGTGGATGTTGAAACCCACCTTAACGCCCTTAGCGCAGCCCTGCCCGAGGCGCAAAAACACTTGCTATTAGCGGCGGATGCCTCTGAAGCCTCAGCTAAACGACAGCTAAAAAACGGCACTCTACAATGGGACTCGGTGATGCTTTCTCGGTTTGATGGCGACGTACATCCCTGGGCCATTATCTACTTACTGCTCCAGTATGCGGTGCCTCTCTCGGTATCCGCTGTAGAGCCTAACATCACTGGTAAAGCGTTACCTTTAGATGGATTTAAACTAGCGGAGCAGGCTCTTTCGCAACTGCCTATCCATTTAGTTTGACTAGGTATGGGCGATCAACGAGAATGAGCGAGGCGTGGGGTCCAAAATCCTCCACAATAAGCCAGCTTTAATACAGTGCCCAACGGCCAAATAGCCTTTATTAGAAGCATGAAATTAATAGCTTTAGACATAGTCATAAAAACTTATGAATAAACCGGCTACACAAATTATCGGCGTTGCCAGCGGAAAAGGCGGTGTCGGCAAAACAACAGTCTCCGTCAACCTGGCGGTGAAGTTGGCTTCGCTCGGCAAAAAAGTGATGATTTTTGACGCCGACTTGGGGCTGGCGAACGCTCAGTTGGCGCTGGGTATTCGTGCACCGTTTAATTTCAGCCATGTTATCTCCGGTGAAAAAACTCTTAGTGAAGTGATTGTCGAAGGTCCCTCTGGGGTAAAACTGGTGCCTGGCGCCAGCGGTATTCAGCGCATGGCTGCGCTCGGGCCTCAAGAGACTGCTGGCATCATTCAGGTTTTTTCCGAGATTGAAGATGATCTCGACTATTTAATTGTCGATGTTGCTGCAGGGTTATCGGATGCTGTGATGGCGTTTATGAGTGCCTGCCAGCACAGAATTGTCGTAGTAAAGAATGAGCCCTATTCAATCGCCGATGCCTACAGCACCATTAAAGTGATGATTCAGGAATACAAACTTGATCATATTCATCTGCTGCCAAATGGCGTGGAATCCCAGCGCGAAGGTGAGCGACTCTTCACCAGCATAAATACCGTGGTGCAAAATTTTCTCGACGGGCAGATTAAATATCTCCACTCCATCAGCGCCGACAGCATGGTCACGCAAGCCATGAAAGCCTCGCAGCCACTGGTTAACCATTCTCCTGCATCCGTTGCCGCACGGGACTTTAGTACGCTGGCAAAGAAGGTCATGCTGCTCGAACAAAATGTTCCACTGAATGGCAATATTCAGTTTTTTGTTGAGCGTGTTGCAGCACAGATGGCGTCTAAGGTCTCATAGCTATGTCTGATGCCAGAGTCTATGAAGAAATTCAAAATGCCGGACAGCCGAGCGCATCCCTGGTTGACTATCTAGGCCTGGTGAAACGTGTTGCTCTCCATTTGAAGGGGCGACTGCCGGCCTTTATGGAGCTCGATGAGCTTATTCAGGTGGGAATGATCGGGCTGATTGAGGCGGATAAATCCTTCGATGCCAGTAAAGGGGTAGATTTCGAAATATTTGCCAAGAACCGTATTCGCGGTGCAATTTTAGATCAGGTGCGCAAGATGTCATATCTGCCGCGCTCAGCGATTGTCAGTATTCGCGATCACAACGAGGCTACCTCGGCGCTAACCGGTGA
>JABBBF010000001.1:4863-6082 GCA_018607545.1 SAR92 clade bacterium
GTATTGGACATTAGCGAATCCAGAGTGAGCCAAATTCTCTCTGCGTGCGTTAATAAGCTGCGCGTGCAAATGCACGATCATGTTGGCGATTAAGCAATTAGGACTTAGAGATGGCACTACCAATATTTAAAAATCGCGCGGCTAAAAAAGCCATGGAAAGCGCCAAAGCGTCTTATGTGAAGGCGACAACCTTAAGTGGTATGGCACGGGAATCGCGAATTTTCAAATCACGGATTGCCGGTCGCGCCAGAGCACACTTAGACAAGGTCTTTATTCAGGGTGCAGAGCAGTCGGAAGCCTATCAAGAGTCCTGCTTGGCCGCGCTTTCAGAGGGCCGTGAACGCCCAGAAATGCCTGAGCCGCAACCTTTTCAAATGATTAAGACTAAGTCTGAAACGGTCTACACTTATGTGCCATCAGAGTTTGCCAAAGAGATGTATGCTCTGGGTAGCCTCTATCAATCTGCCTCAATTGGGCCCAGTGAAGCATTGAATATGGCCGCTGAAATAGCGGCGAAAGTGTCACTGGATCTTGGTCTTGAGGAAGCCTTTATCGCTCTACAGTTCCTCCGTGATGAGCTCGAAGAAGATCTCCCTGAAGATGCTGATAGCGATGCAGAAAGCCCTGACAGTGAAGATGGCGACGACACCTAGTTAGAACCCGAATTGGCCACAGGCAGGTAGCATTTATGACAACTATTCTCCTCTTAGCAGTTCTATTTGGCAGCGTCGTGGCAATCATTTTGATGGTATACCTGATTGATCGCGTTAAGCACCTGGAGTCACTGTCTATTCAAGCGAACAACGCCTCTGCCGATGTGCAGGCTGCACCAAACGATAATGGTTTTCTCGGGCTATCGGGAAAGGTTCTCTGGGATGCTATGTCAGGACAGCTTCCCGAAGGCTTTCAGGAGGGTGATCTATTAGCGCTCAAAAGCCGTTTCGAGTTTGTTTTGCAAAATCATATTGAAACGCTTTTTAAGCTAGGCAAAAAAGATGGTACAGCTGGCAAGAGCCCGGAGACACCTAATAATCCCATCGAAATTTCGACCCTGCGCGGATCAATTGACTCTTGGATTCCAGCACAGCATGTCTCGGTTCTGTACCGTGCCGGCCACGAATCTGTCGCCGCTGACAGCGTTGCGATCAATCGCTTAAAAGCTGATATAGACGAGGCGGCGCAAGTGCTTTTTTCCCGCACCGGCCTGACTATCAAACAA
>JABBBF010000142.1 GCA_018607545.1 SAR92 clade bacterium
TCAGTTGCGCCACATACCAAGATTGCGCCGTCCATCTGGGCAGCACCGGTGATCATGTTTTTAACATAATCGGCGTGACCTGGGCAGTCTACGTGGGCGTAGTGACGATCTGGGGAGTCATACTCAACGTGTGCTGTTGAGATAGTGATTCCGCGCTCGCGCTCTTCGGGTGCGTTATCAATCTGGTCAAAGGCTTTCATTTCGCCGCCCCAAACTTCAGCACAAACCCGTGTCATTGCAGCGGTCAAAGTGGTTTTACCATGATCGACGTGACCAATGGTGCCTACGTTGACGTGCGGCTTATTTCTTTCAAACTTTTCTTTTGCCATCTCAATGTCTCCTCAGCAGGCATTTAACGTTCTATTATTCAATTTTGGACGCTTTACAACTCCTTTCTCTGGAGCTATGCGCAAGGGACGCCATCTTATACATCGAATCCTGAGAGTCAACGCCCGCAATAGCTAAATTGAGGATTTTTTTACTTATCAGAGGATTTTCGACCTTTATTGGAGGTTTTTAACGCGCTTAAAGGGGCAACTCCCAGGTTTTATAAAAATGACCTACTCTATTTAACTATTTTTCTCTGTAATTTCACCAATTTCCTGTATACTCGCGCGCGTTTTTGACCTATATAACAAGCCATTTTTAATCGAGCATTCTCATGACTGAACTATCCCACTACAGAAATATTGGTATCTTTGCCCACGTTGATGCAGGCAAGACAACTACTACTGAACGAATCCTGAAACTGACAGGAAAAATTCACAAAACCGGTGAAGTTCACGATGGAGCTGCCACCACCGACTTTATGGAACAGGAACAGGAACGCGGCATTACCATCCAGTCTGCTGCAACAACTTGTTTTTGGAGAGATCACCGCTTCAACATTATTGATACTCCAGGACACGTTGACTTCACTGTCGAAGTGTACCGCTCACTTAAAGTACTCGACGGCGGCGTTGGCGTATTCTGCGGTTCTGGCGGCGTTGAGCCTCAGTCAGAAACTAACTGGCGCTATGCTAACGAATCAGAAGTTGCGCGAGTGATCTTCGTAAACAAACTGGATCGCATGGGAGCTGACTTTCTGCGAGTTGTTAAGCAGGTTAAATCTGTTCTTGGTGCCAACCCTCTGGTTATGTGCTTGCCAATTGGTGTTGAAGAAAATTTTGTCGGCCTAGTCGATCTGCTTGAGCGCAAAGCCTATGTATGGGACGACTCCGGTCTTCCAGAGAACTTTGAGATTGTCGATATCCCAGCGGACATGGTCGACCAGGTTGAAGAGTACCGCGAGCAGATGATCGAGATGGCTCTTGAGCAGGACGATGACCTGTTGATGGCTTACATGGAAGGCGAAGAGCCATCCATCGAAGACGTTAAACGCTGTATCCGTAAAGGCACCATCGCTCTGGACTTCTTCCCCACTTACTGTGGTTCTGCGTTTAAGAACAAAGGTGTACAGATGGTTCTCGACGCCGTTGTCGACTACCTGCCTTGCCCAACAGATGTTGTACCTCAGCCACTGACTGACGAAGAAGGTGTTGAGACGGGCGAACGCGCAATCGTTTCCGTTACTGAGTCACTGAAAGCATTGGCCTTTAAAATTATGGATGATCGCTTCGGCGCTCTGACATTTGTACGCATTTACTCCGGCGTGATTAATAAGGGAGACACTATCCTTAACTCCTTTACTGGCAAGACTGAGCGCATCGGCCGCATGGTTGAGATGCACGCAGATGATCGCAACGAGATCAGTCGCGCTCAGGCTGGCGATATTATTGCCATTGTCGGCATGAAGAACGTTCAGACCGGCCACACGCTATGTGACCCCAAGCATCCAGTGACTCTTGAAGCCATGATCTTCCCTGAGCCAGTGATTTCGATTGCGGTTAAGCCGAAAGATAAAGGCGGCTCTGAAAAGATGGGTGTTGCGATCGGCAAGATGATTGCTGAAGATCCTTCGTTCCGTGTTGAGACTGATGAAGATTCTGGCGAGACTATCCTTAAGGGGATGGGCGAGCTGCACTTGGACATTAAGGTCGACATCCTCAACCGTACTTACGGTGTTGATTTGATCGTTGGTCAGCCACAGGTTGCCTATCGTGAGACCATCACTCAGGCTCTCGAAGATAGCTACACTCACAAGAAGCAGTCTGGTGGTTCTGGTCAGTTTGGTAAGATTGATTACCGCATTAAGCCCGGTGAGCCAGGTACAGGTTTTGTGTTTAGTTCTGTGGTTGTCGGCGGTAACGTTCCCAAGGAATTCTTCCCAGCCATTGAGAAAGGCTTTAAAGGCATGATGGATCAAGGTCCATTGGCTGGCTATCCGGTTCTCGATGTTGAAGTTGAACTCTACGATGGTGGCTTCCACGCAGTTGACTCCTCGGCAGTTGCCTTTGAGATCGCCGCTAAAGGTGCTTTCCGTCAGTCTATGCCTAAAGCTGGCCCACAGATCATTGAGCCAATTATGAAGGTCGACGTGTTTACGCCGGAAGATCATGTTGGTGATGTTATCGGTGACTTGAATCGCCGTCGCGGTATGATCAAAGATCAGGAAGCTGGTGTTACCGGTGTTCGCATTAAAGCAGATGTTCCACTGTCGGAGATGTTTGGCTATATCGGCAGCCTGCGTACCATGACTTCTGGCCGCGGTCAGTTCTCAATGGAGTTTTCGCACTATATGCCTTGCCCACAGAACATCGCCAACGATGTTATTGCTGAAGCTAAGGCACTTAAAGAAGCTAAGTCATAAGCTTTCTTTAAGACCTAAAAAACCCCGCTGGTGCAAACCAGCGGGGTTTTTTATTGCTCTTACATTTTGGGACAGACCACAGACTAGATAGCTAGGGACTCGGGTAAAAAACTAGCCTAAGTTCTTAGTCATAATCGCCGCAGCCACTGCCTTCGGCGCTTCCGCGTAACGATCAAATTCCATAGTGAATGTAGCGCGACCCTGAGTGGCTGAGCGCAGATCCGTGGCATAGCCAAACATCTCTGCCAGCGGCACTTCCGCATCGATCACCTTGCCCATAGGGCTATCGGCCATACCCAGAATCATGCCGCGACGGCGATTTAGATCACCCACCACATCACCCATATTGCCTTCCGGGGTGACTACCTCGACTTTCATCATCGGCTCTAGCAATACAGCGCCGCCTTCATCCTTAAGATCTCTAGTGGCCAGTGAGCCGGCGATTTTAAATGCCACTTCCGAGGAATCCACATCGTGGTAGGAACCGTCATAGAGCGTCGCTTTGACACCCAACAGCGGATAGCCAGCCAGGACGCCATTCTGCATCTGTTCTGAGATACCTTTTTCAATTGCCGGGATATATTCCTTGGGAACGGTTCCTCCGACAATCTCATTAACAAATTCCAGCCCTTCAGCACTGGGATCTTCAGCTGGTTCAAATTTCAGGCAGACATGTCCATATTGACCGCGGCCACCGGACTGACGAATAAACTTACCTTCGATATCACAGTGCTTGGTAATGGTTTCACGATAGGCTACTTGCGGCTGACCAATATTGGCCTCGACCGTAAACTCGCGACGCATACGGTCGACAAGAATATCCAGATGCAGCTCACCCATACCAGAGATAATGGTCTGGCCACTCTCCTGATCGGTCTTAACTCTAAAGGAGGGATCTTCCTGTGCCAGCTTACCCAAGGCCACGCCCATTTTATCTTGATCCGCCTGCGTTCGCGGCTCTACGGCAACTGAGATAACTGGCTCGGGAAAGACCATGCGCTCAAGAATGATTTTGGCATTCTCAGCACAGAGGGTGTCACCTGTCGTAGTATCTTTAAGACCAATGGCGGCGGCAATATCCCCCGCCAGTACCTGCTTAATCTCTTCACGGCTATTGGCATGCATCTGCACCATGCGGCCAATGCGCTCGCGCTTCATTTTGATTGAGTTATACACTGCGGTGCCAGTTTCAAGCTTGCCCGAATAAACGCGCATAAAGGTCAAGGTGCCGACAAAGGGGTCGGTGGCGATCTTAAACGCCAGCGCCGCAAAGGGTGCTTCATCATTGGCTTCTCTGACTCCTTGCTCGCCATTTTCCAGCTCACCTTCAATGGCTTTGACTTCGGTGGGTGACGGCAGGTATTCCACCACGGCGTCGAGAACGCCCTGTACGCCCTTGTTCTTAAAGGCTGAACCACCGAGTACCAGAACGATCTCATTGGCCAGCGTGCGCGCACGCAGGCCCTGCTTGATCTCCTCTTCAGATAGAGGCTGATCGTCTAGGTATTTATCCATTAATGCTTCATTGGCTTCAGCGGCGGACTCAACAATAAACTCATGCATCTCCTGGCACTGCTCGAGCATGTCTTCGGGGATCTCGGCATATTCAAAGGTCATGCCTTGATCTGCGTCATTCCAGTAGACCGCTTTCATTTTCACCAGATCCACTACACCTTTGAATTCTTCCTCGGCACCAATGGTCATTTGCAGTGGCACTGGAATCGCACCCAGACGCTCTTTGAGCTGGTTGACGACCATCATATAGTCGGCGCCGGCACGGTCCATCTTGTTGACGAACACTAGACGCGGAACTGCGTATTTATTCGCCTGACGCCAGACGGTTTCAGTCTGTGGTTGCACCCCTGAAGAAGCACAGAGTACGATTACAGCGCCATCTAAGACACGCAGTGAACGCTCAACCTCAATGGTGAAGTCAACGTGCCCCGGAGTGTCGATAATATTGATGCGGTGATCTTGGAACTGAGCATTCATGCCTTTCCAAAAACAGGTGGTCGCTGCGGAGGTGATGGTAATGCCGCGTTCCTGCTCCTGTTCCATCCAGTCCATGGTTGCAGCACCATCGTGAACCTCACCGATTTTGTGCGACAGACCAGTATAGAACAGCACCCGCTCGGTAGTGGTGGTTTTGCCGGCATCTACGTGGGCGCAGATTCCGATGTTGCGATAGCGACTGATGGGGGTTGCGCGAGACACAATATATTCCTCTAGGGGCTAAATACTCAATAACTTACAAAAACGTTGCTATTTAAAACGAAAAAAGGCGGCCATAACAGCCACCTTTTTTGCGCAAGATTACAATTGACAATAATCTTTTAGAAACGGAAGTGCGAGAACGCCTTGTTGGCTTCTGCCATACGGTGAACATCTTCACGCTTCTTAACTGCTCCACCTTTGCTTGCGGCTGCATCGATCAGCTCACCAGCGAGGCGTTGCGGCATGGACTTCTCACCGCGGTTACGAGCATATTCTACCAACCAACGCATCGCCAGAGCAGTGCGTCGCGAGGGACGAACTTCAACTGGGACCTGGTAGGTCGCGCCACCAACACGGCGGGATTTAACTTCCACCATAGGTGCAACGTTATCTAACGCTTCTTGGAACACTTCAACTGGATCTTTCTTGAGACGCTGTTCAACTAGATCAAGCGCTCCGTAAACAATCCGCTCAGCAACTGATTTCTTGCCGCTGACCATAACCATGTTCATAAACTTAGCTAGCGTGACATTTCCAAATTTAGGATCTGGCAGAATGTCCCGCTTTGCCGCTACTCTTCTTCTTGGCATCGTTTTGCCCTTCTCTTCAGGTTTTTTCTAGGGATAGGCCCTAGCCTTACTTGGTTGTATTACCGATTCTTACGCAAGTCGTCTTTCTGATACTACGCCTTAGGGCGCTTAGTACCGTACTTAGAACGACGCTGTGAACGACCGTTTACACCCGCTGTATCCAATGTGCCACGTACCGTATGGTAGCGAACACCTGGAAGATCTTTTACACGACCACCACGAATCAAGACAACGCTGTGCTCTTGCAGGTTGTGACCTTCGCCGCCAATGTATGAAGTAACTTCAAAACCACTGGTTAAACGAACGCGACAAACTTTACGCAATGCAGAGTTTGGCTTCTTCGGAGTCGTTGTGTAAACACGGGTACATACACCACGGCGCTGCGGACAGGCCTGAAGTGCTGGTACGTCACTTTTACTGACTTTGCGTTTTCTCGGCT
>JABBBF010000108.1 GCA_018607545.1 SAR92 clade bacterium
ATCTGATCCTGATCCTGAAGAGCCTGCACCTGAAGAGCCTGCACCTGAAGAGCCTTCGCCTGAAGAGCCCGCGCCTGAAGAGCCCGCGCCTGAAGAACCTGAACCAATCACCGTTCCCTATGATAGCGCCCGCGCCGGTAAGCTTGACGGCTCAAAGATATGGCAGCTACCGGATTCCCCCGATGGCGATCGCCCTGATCAGTGCTGGCTGGCTGTCGGCTCCGATGCCAATGGTGAAATCTATATTTCTGGCCATGACCATATCAACAACTCGATGATGTATCGTATGTATCAAAGCGACGATACTGTGCGCTGGATTGGCGACGCACGCACGGCCTCTCAGGCAGCCAATAACTGGCAGAGTAATGAGACCGCTGAGAAATTTCATACTCGGCCTACTCATCACAACAACAATGTCTATGTCGCCACCCTGGATAACTCCGACATGAACAGCGGATTCCTGAATACCCGCGGTTTTCATTGGTATGGATACAATCTGCCTGACAATACTTTTTATGATCTCAGTGCCGACGAGCCCAATGGGGTTGGCGCGCAAACTTTGCAGCTGGCCACCATACAGGTCGATCCGGTCAACAACCTGCTCTACGGTATGTCCATCCCGGAAAACAAGCTGGTTCGTTACGACATTGAACTGGGTCAAACCACCGTACTGGGCAATCCCGATGCCTGGAATAACTATTTCTACACTAACCGTTTTATGTGGGTTGACTCCCGCGGCCGCGTCTATATCAGTGGCGGCTCCTCGCGGGGACAGTGGAATCGGGGTGAACCGACCAATGTATTTGATCATATCTGGTACTACGACCCAGCTACCGGCTTTGGCGAGCTGCAAGACTTTACCCTGCAGGGCCCCAACGCCATGGAAGTCGGACAGTGGGACAGAGAGCATAAAAATCTCTATACCAGCGACGATCAGGGCAATATCTACAGATTTAACGATGCCGCTGCCAGCTGGGAATTTTTAGGTCGACCGGATTTTCCCAGCAGCTATAAAACCTGGGTGTTTCAGCTCTCTGCCGATGAAAAGAAAATCTATATAGGCCAGAGTGACGGACCTGACCCCAACACCATCTATGAGTTTGATATTGCCAGCGGCAGTTCTTATAAATTGCTGGAAATCAGCGATTTAGACGATGTGGCGGCCACTGAAAACTTTATTACCGGTTATGACTCCTGGGATAGTCAGGGCAGTTTTTATATCGCCGACTTCAGTATGTACGATGGCGATAATGTCTATATGCTGGGTATTAACCCGGTGCGTATTAAAGCAGCCAAGGGAATTCTTTCCGAGCTGGTAGAGGTCAGTGCAGTGACTACAGAAGACAACATCAGTGTCAGTCGCAGCGGTTCAACCAGCGCTGCCCTGGAAGTGCTCTATGAGGTTAAGGGCTTCGATGCCGAGGGTGAGCTGGTTAACACCAGACATGGTACGCTTAACTTCACTGCCCAGCAGAGTAATCTGACGTTGAGTTACTCTAGCATTCTTCGCGCGACTGGCAGCGAGATTGTCAGTGAAACTTTCGCGGTGATGCCCGATGGCAATGACTATGTGACCGGGGCAGATACTAAGGTGAGTGTTCCCAGACCTTAAATACAGCCTTTTTCTCTCACCTAAAAAAAGCCCGCCATGGAAAACCATGGCGGGCTTTTTAATGAACTGCTCGCTATTATTTACTAGAGCCGTTCAATGCATACCAACCGATATAAATATAACAGAGCATTGGCACTACAAAGCTGAGCTGAATGCCGATCATATCTGCAGCTACACCCTGTATAAGGGGTATTAACGCACCCCCAACAATCGCCTGACAGACCAAGCCAGAACCTTTACTGGTCATTGAACCCAGACCTTTAACCGCTAGGGTAAAGATCGTTGGGAACATAATCGAGTTAAAGAAGCCAACGGCCAGGATAGACCACATGGCAACACTGCCTGATGTATTCATGCTGACAATGATCATAACGATCGCAATCAGGGCATTGACAGCGAGGTACTTAGTCGCTGGAATATAGTTCATCAAACCTGCACCGACCAGACGACCAACCATCGCCGCACCCCAGTAGTAGGCAACCATCTCACCTGCATCTGCTGAACTCATTCCGGCAATAGATTCTTCAGTGAAATAGTTAACCAGGAAGCTACCAATAGAAACTTCGCCACCTACATAAAGGAAGATCGCCAGGGCACCCAATACCAGTGAGCGACGGCTCCAAACACTTTCACCTGTATCTTCGGTCGCTTCAACATGAGCAAGGACAGGCAACTTAATAAACCTGAATACCAGTGCAGCGGTCACCAGAAGCGCACCTAGCATCACATAGGGCATCTGCACGGCTGAGGCATCAGCAGCCACCGCACCAAGAATTAGTGCCGCACCAACAATAGGCCCCACAGTTGTACCAAAGGAGTTAGCCGCCTGCGCCAGGTTTAGGCGGCTGGCCGCCGTTTTTTCAGGCCCAAGTGCTGCCACATAGGGATTAGCCGCTACCTGCAAAATAGTAATGCCGCTAGCCAACACGAAGAAGGAAAACAGGAACAGTCCATAGACATGTATTTCCGCAGAGGGGTAAAACAGCAAGCAACCTGCGGCTGTGGTTAAGAGCCCGAGAACAATACCCTGCTGGTAGCCAACCTTATCAATTAACTTGCCGGCAAAAGGCGAGACAATAAAGTAGGCGCCAAAAAAGCAGAACTGCACCAGCATCGCCTGAGTGTAATTAAGGTCAAAAGATTCTTTTAAAAATGGAATTAGAATATCGTTTAGAACAGTGATAAAGCCCCAGAAGAAGAACAGACAGGTCATTGCGATAAACGCAAATGTCTGTGTGCCCTGCTCCTGGCCGCCGGCCGCTGTTGCTGTTGAACTACCTGCAGTTGAACCTGCCATGTGAACCCCCAAAGATTAGTGTTAATTTATAATTGTTTTATCAGCCACCAAGATTAGTTGGGCTGTGCAGGGCATGCAAGGTATGTTTTCTATAGATAGGCTTTTTGGTCGCAATATAGCGGTACTTTATCGCCCTTAAGGCGTTTTAAGGGCTTATCTGGCCTGAACAGCCAGCATGGCAGCCATCACCTGCTTGAGGCCATTGTGTAGTGAACGCATCTCATCGAGATTATCTGGATCGCTCATCCAGTGATAGACAATGCCACTGACTGAGGCGGTAAAGTGGTCGGCAATCAGTTCAATATCAGGGGTCGACGCCAGTGCGCCCTCTTCAATGCCTTCTTCAATCCAACGAATAACATCAGTGCGGCGACGCCGGTGGATACCGAGAATAACGCTTTTGAGTTGCGATTCTGGCGCAAGGGATTCAAACCATAGACGATAAAAAGCCTCTACATGTTTGGGGGCATCTTCACAAAACTTGATATGGGCATCCAGCGCAGCGGCAATGGCCTGGTATCCACACTTGCCCTCAGTGACATGGGTCAGTTCTGCCAGCCATTTATCACCCACTGAGCTGAGTACAAAATCAAACAGCCCGGCTTTATTGCCAAATCGATAACCGGCAAGTCCCCGGGAATAACCCGCCCTTTCGCCGACATCTTTTAAAGTCGCCTGCTCAGCGCCGCGCTCAACAATTAAATCCACCGCCGCTTCAAGCATTTTTGCGTCGGATATCTCTTTGCGTTCAATCTGGGTAAGACGCAGGGCTTTGGCCATTTTTGTACTCTTAATTAACTCTCAATTTATACTACATACTTCTTCTATATTGCCCACCAACATCGAACAGTGCGTTAGTGATTTGCCCCAGTGAACAGCAGCGTACCGCATCCATCAAAACTTCAAAACCATTGCCACCCTGACTTACGGTTTCCTGCAGGCGCTTCAGCATAGCCGCAGACTGTTCGCTGTTTAACGCTTGAAACTCGCGCAGGCGTTTTATCTGGCTGAGCTTTTCTGCATCGGTTGAGCGCGCCAGTTGAATTTCAACGGACTCTTCATCGGACTCATTAAGGAAAGTATTTACCCCGACAATCGGCAGCGAGCCATCGTGTTTTTTATGCTCATAGTAGAGTGACTCTTCCTGAATCTTACCACGTTGATAACCGGTTTCCATGGCACCCAGCACACCACCGCGATCAGAGATTTTCTCAAATTCCTGCAACACCGCCTCTTCAACCAGATCGGTTAGCTCATCAATAATAAAAGCCCCCTGGCTGGGGTTTTCATTTTTTGCCAAACCCCATTCCTGATTGATAATTAATTGAATTGCCAGCGCTCTGCGCACCGACTCTTCGGTGGGCGTGGTAATCGCCTCGTCATAGGCGTTGGTATGCAGGCTATTACAGTTATCATAGATAGCGATTAAGGCTTGCAGAGTAGTGCGAATATCATTGAAGTTCATCTCCTGGGCATGCAGTGATCGACCGGAGGTCTGAATATGATATTTAAGTTTTTGACTGCGGGGGTTGGCGCTATAGCGATCGCGCATTGAGGTTGACCAGATACGCCGCGCTACGCGACCCATCACTGTGTACTCGGGATCCATACCATTGGAAAAGAAGAACGACAGATTGGGGGCAAAATCGTCAATATTCATACCCCGGGCCAGATAGGCTTCAACAAAGGTAAAACCGTTGGCCAGGGTAAAGGCCAGCTGCGAGATCGGGTTGGCACCAGCTTCGGCAATATGATATCCAGAGATAGACACAGAGTAGAAATTACGAATCTGCTTGTCGATAAAGTACTGCTGCATATCGCCCATCATGCGCAGACTAAATTCAGTTGAGAAGATGCAGGTGTTCTGCCCCTGATCCTCTTTGAGAATATCTGCCTGCACCGTACCGCGCACCCGTATTAAAGTATCAGTGCGCAACTTATGATACTCAGTATCATCGGGTTGGCGCTTATGTTCAGCGACAAACTTATCCACCTGCTGATCAATTGCAGTGTTTAAAAACATCGCTAAAATTGTCGGCGCCGGGCCATTGATTGTCATAGACACAGAAGTGGTTGGATTACACAGATCAAATCCATCATAGAGCGCCTTCATATCCTCCAGAGTGCAGATAGAGACACCGGCATTGCCAACCTTGCCATAGATATCCGGACGCTCATCAGGATCCCAGCCATACAGAGTCACTGAGTCAAAAGCCGTGGACAGACGCTTGGCAGCGGCATGCTCCGAGAGCACCTTAAAGCGCTGATTGGTTCTAAACGCATCCCCTTCACCGGCAAACATTCGCGCCGGATCTTCGCCCTCGCGCTTAAAGGGAAACACCCCCGCCGTAAAAGGAAACTCACCGGGCAGGTTTTCCAGCATCAACCACTTAAGCAATTCACCGTGATCCTTATAGCGCGGCAGTGACACCCGCGGGATTTTATTACCCGATAACGACAGGGTATTTAATTGTGTAGTGACCTGATTGCCATTACTTAGGGTATCGACTTTCTGATCGCCAGAATAGGCTTTAACCTGATCCGGCCAACTCTCCAACAACTTGCTTGCGCGACCATCCATCGCCTGCAGACGCTCGGCGGCCAGTCGATCAATGGTCGAACAGACTGGCTGCCCATTTTTCATACTGTCGCTACTAATCAGCATATCCTTGGCGGCGAGCAACTGCTGCTGCTCGCGAGCCAGATTGGACTGCACAGCCACATGCTGGTGGTAGCTGCGAACAGCGGCGGCAATTTCAGCCAGATAGCGCTGCCGATCCGCCGGCACCACGACGGTTTTTTGGGAAGGTGTTTTGCAATCCACTCTGGCCAGATGCTGCTTAAAACTACGCAGACCGCGCGCCTGTAATAATTCCAGCAAACCCTGGTAGGCGGCAGTCACACCATCATCATTAAAGCGCGATGCAATGGTGCCATACACTGGCATCTGCTCCGGCAGTTGATCAAAGGCCTCGCGGTTGCGCTGAATCTGCTTGCAGACATCGCGGTAGGCATCACCACTTCCCTTGCGATCAAACTTATTGATA
>JABBBF010000068.1 GCA_018607545.1 SAR92 clade bacterium
TCGCCTACCAGAATATTCGCAAAGTTGTATTCTTCCTGATTTCGACCGGTGCCGCAGAGATTGTGTTGTTTTTACTGGCATCAATATTCGCTACCCCGATGCCGCTAACTGCAGTGCAACTGCTTTGGTTAAACCTGGTCACCAGCGGCGTGCAGCATATTGGTCTTGCCATAGAGCCCGGTGAGGGTGACGAGATGCAAAAACCACCCCGGCCGCCGGATGAAACCCTGTTTAACCCACTGATGATTAGACGGGTGCTGATCTCTGCACTGGTTGTTGGTGGTCTCAGTTTTGCCTGTTTTGCCTATCTACTCGATGCTGGCTGGACCGAAACCAGCGCTCGCAACAGCCTGTTGTTGCTAATGGTGTTCTTTGAAAATGTCCAGGCCCTTAACAGCAGATCAGAAACCACCTCAGTGCTTCTTCAGCCATGGCGACACAACCCCTATCTTATTCTGGCAATACTGGCTGCCCAGGCAATTCATATTGGCGTTATGTACTGGCCTTTTATGCAGCAGGTACTGGGCTGCCAAGCAGTTCAACTATCCCACTGGGCCAGCTTATTGTTAATCTCCCTGACCCTGTTGCTGGTTATCGAGTTGGATAAAGCCCTGGGGAGACGAAATAGGCAAAACCTGTTGTAGAAAATACAAAGTTCTCTAGAGAATAGCCATGGACAGCTGGCCTGTCGCCACCCTTAGTGTGGAGAATTGTTGACGTGCCAAACTGATTTTTTCAACTGGGCTATGGGTTAAATCGGCAATCTTTGCCGCGGCGGCAAGCCGATGAGTCAGGCCCACCTGGTTGGCTACCTGAATCGCTAATCCCGGGCGCGCATTGAGCTCCAACAACATCGGCCCAGCCTGACTGTCGAGCACAATATCCGCACCCAGGTAGTCCAGCCCGGTCATACTGGCACAGCTGGCGGCCAGCTCCAGAACCTGCTGCCAGTGGGGAATTTTTAACTGATCAAAAGTAATATTAGTGTCCGGGTGACGGCTAACAATACGGTTGTGCTGGACTGCGCAGATACTCTGCCCGCTGCCAATATCAATACCCACTCCCACCGCACCCTGATGCAGGTTGGCCTTGCCATCGGAACTGTGAGTGGCACAGCGCATCATAGCCATCACCGGTACACCGCGAAAAACAATCACCCGGATATCTGGAACACCCTCAAAACTATAGTCTTTAAGCACCGGGTCAAACTCAATTAAGGCCTCGATCATCGCGCAATCATTGCGACCGCCAAGGCTGTGCAGTCCGGCGAGAATATTGGAGCTGTGACGGCGAACCTCGCGCTCATCAATCAGCGCACCGCTGGACCTTACAAAAAGCTCGCCATCGCGCCCGGTGATCACCAGAATCCCTTTGCCACCGCTGCCCTGGGCTGGCTTAATCACAAAGCTATCGCGGCCCCTCAAATTATCGAGCATATCTTTAATCTGGAATTGATACTCCACTGTGCCATAGAGTTCCGGCACCGGAATACCACGCGATAGCGCCGCACTTTTAGTCTGCAGTTTATTATCTACAAGGCGATAGTTTTTACGTTGGTTATAGCGGCCGATAAAGCTGATATTGCGGGCATTCATTCCCAGAATACCAAGGCTGCGAAGTTCAAAAGGCGAAATTAGCTTAGCCATACGTCTATTGAGAACCCATATCCCTGAAACGGTATAATTCCGAGAGACGGTAACCGGTGTATTTGCCAAGCAGCAAAATCACCCCGAGCAAACTCAGAGTCAGCTCGGGAAAATTAAAGGTCAGATGTTCAACCAGCTGGTTGGACATCACCAGATAGGCCAGCACCGCCACCAGCAAGCTGCCACTGCCCTGAATCAACACCTCGTGACCGCCCTCTTCCTCCCAGAGAATTGACATACGCTCGATAGTCCAGGCGACAATTACCGTGGGGAAAAAGGTCACCGTCAACACCTGGTCCAACCCCAGCCGGTAACTGATGACCGCCAGAGCTGCCATCAACAGAATCACCATAATAATCACCGTTGCCACCCGCGCCACCAGTAGCAGGTTTAGATGGCTGAGATAAGAGCGAATCCACAGGCCTATACCGATTAAACCGAGAAATATCGCCAGGCCTATCAATAATGTGGTTTGAATAAACGCCAGTGCAATCAGAATCGGCATAAAGGTGCCAGAGGTCTTAATACCGACCAGCAGTCGCATAAAGACCACCACCAGCGCGGCCACCGGAATTAATAAAAGCCCCTTAAAAATACCCTGCTGTTCCACCGGAAGGGTATAAATCGAAAAGTCTAAAATAGCGAACTTATCCGAGCGCTGCTCCATTCCCACTACCGCTTTTGCCGGCAGACTATTGCTGACCAGAGCAAACTCAAGGCTTGAATTACGACCGCCCACCACATTTAGCACCGAACCATCGCCGCGCTGCCAAATAAAGAAGTTGTCGGGCAATCCGGGACTCGCGGTAAGTGGGTCGAAAATACGCCAGCGCTCTCCGTTGTAGATTTCAATCAGGGAACTGAGAGTCTGCCGGCGGCGGCCATCTTCCAGAACAATTCCGCGAATCTGGTGGGCACTGATATTGGCCATTGCCAACACATCCATCAGCACCGCAAAGGAATCCTCTTCATAGGCGTCGATCAGGAAAAGGGTATCCTGGTCCGGGGAGTCGCGGAGAAACTCCTGCAGCAGCAATTGCACAAAGCTGTCGATATCGGACGACTGCTTTTGCAATCTATCCAAGAGACGATCCATTGCCGCCTGCTGATCCGCTTCCAGCAGTGGTTTTTGCACCTCTGACAGGGGTAGCGATGGCAGTGCGCGGTTTTCGCTGGCACGATAGATCTGCATTTTATAGTAGAGAGTCGTCGCTCGATCGAGATCCTGACGCGTCCAGCGGGCCACGCTGCTTCCGTCACTCTCTTCAATAATCGAAAAGCCAAATCCGGATGAGGCAAAGTGCTCCTCTAGAATAACCCAACCCGCCTGAGCAGTGGGTAACTTCAACCCTACCTTGACTGTTGTCTTAGTGGCGGCGCTGCTGTGCAACTGTGTCGGTGCAAAACTGGTTTTCGACTCGACAGTCCAGACCTCGCGATATTGATCCGGCACCAGTGGCAAATCCAGCACAATTGCCTTGTAGAGGGTCAGACCTATACCCAGTGCAAACAGCACACCGGCAATCAGGCCGATCTGGACTTTTGAGTTAATCATCAGCTGACCGCCTGTGGGCAGCCATGGTGTGATGGCGACTGACATCGACAATCATGGTATCGACGAGAAAGTTGCGGCCAATCAACAGTGGGTAATCAAAATTGCTGCGATCAGTCAGGTTAACATCAATTCGCGAGCGGGTTTCACCCACCGTTACCCACATACGTACCACATAGCGGCGCTGGTCCGGGCTGCCATTCTGTTTGATCAATACCCGGCGTCGCAGCCTTAATTCCTGGGGATGCCTGCTGCCAGTCAGCGCATCAATCAGCACAAAGCTGACATAGCGCTTACCGTCCTTCTCAAGCAGCTGGATATCTTCGGCGTGGATGGAGGTGGTATCGGCCCCTGTATCTATGCGCGACTCAATCCACAGGTTGGCCGGCTCGATGCGCGCCCACTCCACCGCACCCACTATCGGCAGATGCAATTTTCCCGCAGTGCTGGCCATGGGTGGCAGCGGTGCTGGCAGGGTTTTGGTCACTATACGCTCGATAATTACCGGTTCTGGACAGGTCTGCTCAGAGTCCGGCAATTCAATGATTTCTATAGGAGGACAACTTGGAGAACTCGGCTGAGGTATCAGCGAACAGGCCGATAGCAGACTAGCGATAATTAGAGTCCCTGGAAAGATTATTTTCACAGGGGAAAAAGTGGTTGGGCCATAAGCAGTCAAGCGTATACCTTTATGATTTAAATCCTGCGGGAATCCACAGGGCGCAGACAAATATACTCTGCACCAAAGATAGCACATGAAATGACAATTTTTGAATTAAGACGAATTAGGGTAAAGGAGAGCTAGACAGTTCGGCTGAGAAGTATGGTTAGGTCGTATGGCTAGGGCATATGCCAGAAGAACAACGCAGACAAGGTATATACATACCTATTCCGGCGGACGTAAACAATCAAGAATTCTCAGGCCGCCAGAACAGTCAATAATCGTTTAAGGTAGATCATCCACCAGTTCGCCCTCTTCCGGCTCGAGCAGATCTTCGCGATCCACATTCATCGCCAGCATCACCGTAGCGGCAACATAGATTGACGAGTAAGTACCAATAGCCACACCGATCATCAGGGCGATAGCAAAGTTATGAATCAGCTCGCCACCGATAAAGAACAGTGCTAACAGCACCAACATAGTAGTTAACGAGGTATTAATGGTTCGCCATAAGGTTTGCGACAGCGATTCATTGATCACTTCAACCGGCGTGGCCTTGCGTATCTTGCGGAAGTTCTCACGGATGCGATCAGAGACCACAATGGTATCGTTAAGCGAGTACCCGACCACCGCCAGCACTGCAGCCAGTACCGTCAGATCAAATTCGAGACGCGCCAGGGAGAATACACCCAGAGTAATAATGACGTCGTGAGCCAGTGCCAGTACAGCACCCACAGAGAATTTAAATTGGAAGCGAATTGCCACGTAGAGCATCACCACAATAAGTGCTGCCAACATGCCCAAGCCACCGTCTTCACGCAGCTCCTCACCAATCTGCGGACCGACAAAATCAACGCGACGCAGATCCAGCTGCTCACCATTGCTCTGTAGCACTGCATAAACTTTTTCCGCAAGCCCCTGATCCGGCTTGCCCTGCAGACGAATCAGCACATCGGTTTCGGAACCATAATGCACCACCACTGGACCTTCAAACCCGGCAGTTTCCAATTGCTCGCGCAGCACAGCTACATCGGCGGGCTTTTCGTAGCCCACTTCCACCTGAGTACCACCGGAAAAGTCGAGTCCCAGCACCAGTCCATTGATCGAGAGTGAGGCGATGGAAACCAGTAACATAATGGCAGAGAAGACCACCGCAATTTTGCGGATGCCCATAAAGTTATACACTTTTAATTCAGTCATTATCTTCTCCCTATATCCAAAGCTTTTCGATTTTGCGACCGCCAACGGTCAGGTTAACCAGCGAGCGAGTCAGCAGAATAGCGGTAAACATCGAGGTCACAATACCAATCGACAGTGTCACCGCAAAACCCTGCACCGGGCCAGAGCCAATTAGGAACAGAATCAGTGCAACAATCAGAGTTGTTACATTGGCATCGAGAATAGACACAAAGGCGCGGTCATAACCGGCACTAATAGCGCCCTGAATCGAAGACCCGGCGGCGAGCTCCTCGCGAATACGCGAGAAGATAAGCACATTGGCATCCACCGCCATACCCACCGTCAACACGATACCGGCGATACCCGGCAGGGTTAGGGTGGCACCCATCAGCGACATAAAGGCAACCAGCAAGACCAGATTCATCGCCAGAGCGATATTGGCAAATACACCAAACCCGCGGTAGATCACCAGCATAAACAGCAGTACCAGAGCCATACCCACAGTGACTGACTTAACACCCAATTCAATATTGTCCGCACCTAGCGATGGCCCAATGGTACGTTCTTCAACAATATACATAGGTGCGGCCAGTGCACCGGCACGCAACAGCAGAGCCAGTTCAGAGGACTCACGCTGCTCCAGTCCGGTAATACGGAACTGCTTGCCGAGCTGTGCCTGAATGGTTGCCAGACTAATAATATTTTTCTCAACAAAAGGCACCGGGGTTAAAACCAGCTCACCGTTTTCATCACGGGACTTTTCCAGCTTGGTTTTGTATTCGATAAACAGCACACCCAGACTGCGACCAATATTGTCTCTGGTGGCATAACCCATCTGCCAGCCACCCTTTGCATCAAGGGTAATATTGACCTGGGGGCGACCATTTTCATCAAAGC
>JABBBF010000235.1 GCA_018607545.1 SAR92 clade bacterium
GTAGTTCCAACCCGTTTATTCAGGGATTGGTTACCGATAAGCCCTGTATCAAAATCCTCAACAAGTGCGATCTCGCCGATCCTGAGCTTACCAAGGTCTGGCAGGATTATTATGAGCAGCAGGATAATACCAAGACCATGGCGCTGGATTTGCAGCATTTTGACCCTAGCAAACAGGTTATAGACCTGATTAACAAGCTTTCACCACAAAAGGAAGGCCGTAACACTTTGGTCATGGTTACCGGTATCCCCAACGTGGGTAAGTCTTCACTTATTAACAGCCTAGCAGGCCGTCATATTGCCAAAACCGGCAATGAGCCGGCGGTGACCAAAGGTCAGCAAAAGATCAATCTGCGCAACGGTATTATGCTGTTGGATACGCCGGGGATTCTCTGGCCGAAGATTGAAAATCCTAATAGCAGCTACAGATTGGCGACTACTGGGGCGATTAAGAACACCGCGGTTAGCTATGAAGATGTGGCCTTTTTTGCCGCGGAATTCCTTCTGCAAAAATACCCAAAACTGCTTCAGGAGCGTTTTAAGTTTTCCACATTGCCCCAATCAGAGATTGAGCTGTTAGAGATTATCGGTGCCCAGCGCGGCTGTCTGCGCGGCGGCGGTCAGGTTGATCTGGAGCGGGTCTCTACTATCTTTATCAATGAACTGCGCGCCGGCACTCTGGGTGCTATTACCTTTGAAACACCGGATGTGATTGATATTGAAATGCAGCAGGTGGAAGTTTTGCGGGCTGAGAAGGAAGAGCGAGAAAAAATTAGACTGGAAAAAACTGCCGCACGACGCAGAAAGGCTAAAGCTAATAGAAAGTAGGGCTTTTTATATAGAAGACGCTCAGGGCTGTTCTTCATAACAAGCGGCTCAGGGCTGTTCTTAATAAACAGCAACAGCTAAACGTATGCACCCGCGGCGTAGCCTGAAGCCCAGGCCCACTGGAAGTTATAACCGCCCAGATGGCCAGTCACATCCACCACCTCACCAACAAAATACAGCCCCGGCTGGGTTTTACACTCCATAGTCTTGGATGACAGCTGATCTGTATCCACACCACAGAGGGTGACCTCAGCGGTGCGATATCCCTCGGTGCCCGATGGCTTTAACTGCCATTCAGATAGATGCTCCGCCACGGACAAAAGGGTCGCATCGGGAATTTCTGCCATGGCAGTCTCGGCGTATTTAGACCAATAGAGATTCTGCAGTTCCAACACCAGTCCCTTGGAGAGATGCTGGGCCAATAAATTGCGCAGCAAGCTTTTGGCACTGTGCTTTTTGTAGCCGAGCAGTAAATCTCGACTATCCAGATCTGGCAGCAGATTAACGCTGATGGTCTGCCCCGACGTCCAATAGCTGGATAATTGCAGTGCCGCCGGGCCGCTAATCCCGCGATGGGTAAAGAGCAGATTTTCGCGGAAACTCACGCCGTTTACCGACATCTCCACATCCACCGCCAGACCCGAGAGTTTTTCAGATATCTGCTTTATCCCATCGCTAAAGGTAAAAGGTACCAGGCCGGCACTGCGCGGTAATAGATTTAAACCGAACTGTTCGGCCAACTGATAACCAAATCCCGAGGCACCCATAGTCGGAATAGATAGCCCGCCAGTGGCGACCACCAGCGACTTGCACTGATATTGGCCCGTGGAGGTTTGCAGGCTGTAGCCGCCCTGCTCCAGGGCAGCTACCGACTTAATCTCGCATTTGGTTTTAATCTCTACGCCGGCCTGCTGGCACTCATCCAGCAGCATAGCGAGAATATCCTTGGCCGACTCATCGCAAAACAGCTCGCCATGTTTGCGCTCGTGGTAGGCAATACTGTGGCGCTCAACCATATCGATAAACTGCCATTGGTTATAACGATTTAGGGCCGAGATACAGAAGTAGGGGTTATTGCACAGATAGTTTTCCGGTGTGATATCCAGATTGGTGAAATTGCAGCGACCACCCCCGGACATCAGAATTTTCTTGCCGACTTTATTACTGCTATCTAAAACCACTACCGACAGACCGCGCTGCCCGGCAGTAAAAGCGCAGAAAAGGCCAGCGGCACCGCCGCCAATAATCACCACATCAGGTTTGTTCACTGAACAGAATCCCCTTTTAACTTCTGCCAGCGCAATTCGATTTCCGCGCGGCCAATTTTTTCCAGGGTGCTGATATTGCGCTGTGGAATCTGCTCTGGATTAGGGAATTCACCCAAGGCATCGGTAAGCATATCTTCACGGAGAAAATGAATGACCGGGTAGGGCGAGCGATTACTGTAATGGCTGGCACTCTCCTCGGCCTCACCATCAAACAGATACTCTGGGTGGAAACTGGCTAACTGGATGGTGCCATCCAGGCCCAGCTCTTCAATTAGGGCTTCAGCATTGTCGAGAAACATTAAATACTCATCAAAACTCGCCAGGGCATTGGGCATTACCAGCAGAGTTGTGGCGATCTCTTCTTCTGAACTCTGCTGAATTAAATCCAGCTCGATAAGAAAGGCCTGAGTGAGCTGATTGAGATCTTCGGATTCACAGACGGTGATACGCAAGGTATCCGAAGCCACCACTGGGCGCGCAAAGGGGCAGAGATTGAGCTCGACAATAAATGTCTGTAGCCAATCTCTAATATGCTGTTTATAAACGCTGGACATAGGAATCAAATATGCCTGACAAAGAGCGCGCAGGATACTTAGCTTGAGGTTATCCGTCCAGCCGCGCAGTCGTTTAAAGCAGCAGAATACCGCTATAGTTTTGACTTGTATATTAGAATTATCTAAATTAGAATCATCTAATATTAAGTAAAATTGATTTGTCCCCAATTCCAACAGCAAATCCATCGCTATATTTTCTGGAGCTAGCGCAGTGAACAACAAGATAGAAAACAAACCGGCAATCAGCACAGCAGATTTTCAGCAGCTGGAAAAACATGCCAAACAGGCGGCAGATATGCTCAAACAGCTAGGCAATGTCAATCGCCTGATGATTCTCTGCACCCTGGTTAATGGCGAGCGCTCAGTGGGCGAACTGCAAGAAATCACCAGCCTGAGTCAGTCCGCCCTATCGCAACACCTGGCATCGCTACGCAATGCCCAATTAGTAGAGACACGCCGACAGGCACAAACGATTTTTTACAGTCTCTCGGGTACGGAATCCACACAGATTATTACTGTATTAAAGTCAATTTACTGCCGAGAGCTTTAAACGAGGTATCCAATGCAACATCCAGTCAAAACTATTTCAGCCACTGATTTTAAAAAAGTTATTCAGACGGAGGCTAAAAAACCGCCCATTATTGATGTGCGCACAGCGGCCGAGGTTGAAAGCCAGTTCCTCGCGGGCAGTGCTCACTTTCCATTACAGGAACTCAACTGTGCCAAGGTAAAAACCTATCTTCGCGAGCAGGGTCACGACCCTGAACAACCGATCTATATGCTATGCGCCAGCGGGCAGCGCGCCACGCGGGCAGCAGAACAGCTAAAAGAGGATCTCGACTGCCCCCTGGTGATTATTGAGGGCGGCATAGGCGCGCTAAGTGCTGCTGGAATATCAGTTCAACAGGGCAGCGGAAATACCATCTCTCTGGAGCGGCAGGTGCGAATTGCAGCGGGCAGCCTGGTGGTAGTTGGCGTTATTCTCGGGAGCCTGCTAAACCCATGGTTCTATGCCATTGCAGCCTTTGTCGGCGCCGGACTGGTCTTTGCTGGCGTCACAGATAGCTGCGCTATGGCTATGCTTTTGGCACGTATGCCATGGAACAGGACAAATTGAGATAGTTGGTATGTCAGCAGTGATTATTATCAGCCTGCTTATCGGCTTGATTATCGGGACAGTTCTCGGCCTTACCGGCGCCGGCGGCTCTATTTTTGCTGTGCCGCTATTAATCATCCTGCTGGGCCTGCCGATCAATGATGCCATCGGCATTGCTCTGGGCGCCGTTGCCGTCAGTGCGTTTATTGGCACCGTCAGCAACTGGCAGGCTAAATATATTTTATGGATTCCGGCACTGGCGCTCGGTATTGGCGGCGCCCTATTCGCACCTCTGGGAAAATATTTAGGTAACCAGGTGCCGGGTATATTTCTACTGCTGGGCTTTTCTGTGCTCGCTTTTACTATCGCGATTATTATGTGGCGCCAAAGCCTCACCTCTCCCGAACACTCGAAAGTGGTGCGCTCCAGCCCCTATATAAGCACCGATCAGGACTATATTGAACCCATCTGTCGCTTCAACGATGCCGGGACATTTAAGCTGACCTCAAAATGTTTTTTCGCCCTGCTCGGTGCCGGGGTAATTGTCGGACTTTTAAGCGGGCTACTTGGTGTTGGCGGTGGTTTTTTAATTGTTCCTGTACTGCTGTTTATTACCCAGGTCTCCATGCGTCAGGCAGTCGCCACCTCACTGCTTATTATTACGCTTATTAGCGCCACTGGTTTTTTCAGCTTTGTGACTTCCAGTTCCGCGGTGGACTGGCAGCTGCTGACACAGGTTTGTACAGGCGGGCTATTGGGAATGCTTGGCGGTCATCTGGTTGCAGACAAAATTACCGGCCCCCAGTTACAGAGAATCTTTGCTATCAGCCTGGTTATTACGATCCTGGCAATGCTTGGCAATCAATTTTTCAAAGGAGTGATCTAAGATGATTTTTAGACAGTTATTCGACCCTGACTCATCCACCTATAGCTACCTTATTGGCGATGAAAGCAGCCGCGAAGCACTGCTGATCGACTCGGTATTAGAGCGCACAGAGCAGACCCTTCAACTGATTCAACAGCTCGATCTAAATCTGGTGCTGGCCATTGATACCCATACCCATGCCGATCATGTTACCGGTCTCGGTGCACTGCGTGATGCCACCGGTTGCAAAACCATGATGGGCAGAGAGTCATTGGCAGACTGCCTGTCCGACACCTTTATTGATGGTCAGCAGCTAAAATTCGGCAATCTTTATATAGAGGCTATTTACAGCCCCGGTCACACTGACGACTCCTACAGCTTCTATCTACCCGAGTCTAAATCCGACAATCCCCAGCCAATGCTATTTAGCGGTGATACATTGTTAATTCGCGGTACCGGCCGCACCGACTTCCAAAATGGCAATGCCGAACAGCAATACAACAGTCTGTTTAAGCGACTGTTAAAACTACCTGACAATACCTTGGTTTATCCCGCTCATGACTATAAGGGCTGGATGCTCAGCAGCATAGGTGAGGAGAAAAGGCACAATCCGCGCCTGCAAGTAACCAGCCGTGAAGACTATATCAAACTGATGGATAGTCTCGATTTGCCCAATCCAAAAATGATGGATATTGCAGTGCCGGCTAATCAATCCTGTGGTGATATTGCATAATCCGGTGTGCAATAACATTCTATTGATCGTCTGACGAACAGCCGACGTAAATAAAAGTTCAATGGCATAAAGATATTCCAATGCAATTAAACTGGCTGGATAACGAGACTCCGACACCCGCGCTACTCTCAAAGGGCTTTCCGGAAAAAATGGTCTTGCTCGATCTCGAGACCACTGGTGGCAAAGCTACCTACAACCGGGTGATTGAAATTGGCCTGCTGGTGATTGAGCAGGGTGAGATCATTGAGCGCTGGCAGTCATTTATCGATCCTGAGACAACATTGCCGCCGTTTATCCAAAAGCTCACCGGCATATCTCCGAGTATGCTTTACGGCGCACCGCTATTTGCCGAGATTGCCGAACAGCTGCTCGGCTATCTGGAAGGGCGCACCCTGGTTGCCCACAATGCGCGCTTTGATTACGGCTTCCTGAAAAATGAGTTTCAGCGCGCCGGTATCAGCTATAACGCCAAACCCCTGTGCTCGGTAAAATTTAGTCGCAGTCTCTACCCGCAATTTAAACGTCATGGTCTCGACCAGATTATTAAGCGCTTCCAGTTGCCGATTGAAA
>JABBBF010000021.1:0-1146 GCA_018607545.1 SAR92 clade bacterium
GCCGGGATCTTTGGCAAGGTTGTAGAGACGCCAAATATTATCGCCCTGTGGTGGTGTATTGCGGGTGATCTTGTAATCGCCTTTAAAAAGGGCAGAGTTGCCTGACACTTCCATACCTATGGGTTCGTCGGGGGCATAGACTGCCGACTTCGAGCCATCTATTAATGGCATCAGGCTGCGCCCGGTAATAGCAACTTCTGCTGGATTCTCATTACTCTCTGCTATGTCTAGATAATCAAGAATAGTCGGTGCGATATCGGTCACCATAGAAAAGGCGCTGATTGTTGACTGCTGTGTTGCTGAGGCTGATGAGTCCGCGATATTCGGGCCGGCGATAATAAGCGGAACCCGAATGCCGCCCTCGCTGGCATAGAATTTAAACAGACCGCTCGGCGAGGCTGTCGCGCTGGCCCACTCCGGGCCGATAAATCCCATACTGCCTTTTTCCCCAAGGGTCTCAACATCATGGTGATAGCCATGGGTTGCCATCCACAGCCTTGAGCTCAACCACGCTAGAGGATCGCTGGGTTCAGGGCCATTGTCCGAGGTCACCACAAACAGGGTATTGTCGAGCTCGCCGCGCTGCTCAAGGTAGTCGACAAATCGTCCTATATGTTGATCCATTGCATCCAGCATTGCTGCCTGAACAGCCATCGAACGAGCGTAGAGTTTTTTCTCACTGCTATCGAGGGATTCCCAGTCCCTTGTGGTCTCGGGCATATGGGCGGGGGCGGACTCTTTTGGGATCAACCCCAGTTGAACCGCTCGCTGCCAGCGCTGTTTATGCAGAGCATGCCAGCCCTGGTCATAGACGCCATTGTAGAGATCGGTTATCTCACGGGGTGCCTGTACTGGAATATGTATGGCTTGGAAAGCAATATAGGAAAAGAATGGCTGGCGCTGGGCTTTTGACGGCTGAAGGCTGTTTGTTGGCTGGAGGCTGTTTGTTGGCTGAAGGCTGTTTGTTGGCTGAAGGCTCTTATTTGGCTGGAGGCCCCGGTCCACGTAGTCAATCATTCGATCAATAATAAACTCTGATGAATAGAAATCATCAGGCAGCTTGGCTGGCTTGCCATCCTCAAACCAGGGGGCACTGTCATAAAAGCCCATATAGGATTTCTGCTCCCAGTTATCGGCACCGGAGGC
>JABBBF010000021.1:1156-5855 GCA_018607545.1 SAR92 clade bacterium
GATCAAAGCCATGGGCATTGGGCAAATCTTCAGGACGCGAACCCAGATGCCACTTGCCGCTGATATAGGTTTGATAGCCATTGGCTTTTAAGCGATCGGCCAGGGTTAATACACCTGGTTCAAGGGATAGTGAATAACCGGGCTTGCCTATATGATCAGCTGGGATGACCTCCGGGATAGTGGCTATTCCGGTACGGTGATTATCAATGCCGGTCAGCAACATAGCGCGGGATGGTGCGCAGAGTGGTGAGCTGTGATGCTGAGTAAATTTTGCGCCGCGATCGGCAAGAGCCTGAATGGTTGGCATTCGAGCTTCACCGCCAAAGGGCGCGAAGTCGGTTAGACCTGCATCATCGACGACAATCACAACAATATTGGGTCGCAGGTCTTCGGCGGCATTTATAGTTGGAGAGATAGAAAGCGTGACCAGCAGGGTCACAAATACTGCCAGTAAAGGGCGGTAAATGCTCTCTGTGTTGTGGGTTCTTTGCGTTAACATAGTTCTTCTGCCCCGGGAATACGGTCTTTTCTTTCATCGCCGCTTTTTTTCTGAGTATAAGCAATTACCCATTATATTGACACAGTAAGTGCCAGATCATAAAGTGCCGCAACTCCAGTGAGCTAAAAATACAATAATCAACAGCGATCTAATTATGAGTAATAACAGTCTTTTCCAATCTTTTTCCCTGGGTAATTTAACCCTTAAAAACCGTATTGTGATGGCGCCGATGACACGCAATTTCTCTCCGAATAACAATATTCCCGGTGACAATGTGGTCGATTATTACCGTCGCCGTGCAGAGGGTGGCGTCGGGTTGATTATTACCGAGGGAACCTGTGTCGATCATATAGGTGCCAGTGGTTATCCCGGTGTGCCTTACTTCCATGGAGAGGAGCGACTGGCCGGTTGGAAAAAGGTTGTCGATGCAGTGCATGCAGCGGGAGGCAAGATTGCCCCACAGCTCTGGCATGTCGGCGCGATGCGCAAACAGGGCACGCCACCGGAAGGGGATGTGCCCGGCTTTTCGCCTTCGGGAATGAATATGCCTGGCAAGATCAGTCGCCATATTATGACCCAGCAGGATATAGATGATGTGGTGCAGGCTTTTGCTCGTGGCGCTGCGGATGCTCAGCGTCTGGGCTTTGATGCCATCGAATTGCATGCGGCCCACGGCTATCTGATCGATCAGTTTTTCTGGGAGGGCACCAATCAGCGTGAAGATGGCTATGGTGGCTCCCTGCAAAATCGTTCCCGCTTTGCCATTGAAATTATTGTGGCTGCTCGTGCTGCTGTAGGGCCGGATTTCCCAATTATACTGCGCTGGTCCCAGTGGAAACAGCAGGATTACGCTGCGCGCCTGGTCAATAGCTCAGAACAGCTTGAAGCGTTTATAAAGCCTCTAAGTGATGCTGGTGTGGATATATTCCACTGTTCACAGCGACGCTTCTGGGAGCCCGAGTTTGAGGGAAGTGAGTTAAACCTTGCCGGCTGGGTGCGCAAGATTACCGGCAAGCCGGCAATTACCGTTGGTAGTGTCGGTTTAAATGCCGACTTTATCCCAGAGCCCGGCCAGAGAACGTTCCGTGAAGCGGAGCCGGCAAGCCTTGAAGAATTACTCGGCCGTATGGATGCCAATGAATTTGACCTGGTGGCTGTAGGCCGCGCGTTAATCGCCAATCCCAGCTGGGTGGATATGGTGCAAGCTGAGCGTCTCGACGAGCTTAAGCCTTTCCGCAAAGAGCATCTCGGTGAGTTAATTTAAGCTTTGTACTAATTCAATAGATGCGAGGGGAGTATCTTATGGAACTAGAAAATAAAATTATTGTTATTACCGGTGCCGGCAGCGGTATTGGCAGAGCGCTGGCGATTCGCTTTAAAGCCGAGGGTGCCCGACAGATTGTCGCCGTGGATATCAATGCTGAAAATGCCCAAGCTACCGCTGACATGATTGGCGGTGTAGCGATGACAGCGGATGTCTCTGTTGAAGATGATATTGTCCGTGTTATCGAAGATACCGAAGCTGAGATTGGGCCCATTGATCTATTCTGCTCAAATGCCGGCGTTGGTTTGGGTCCAGATTTAAGTTCAGCCAATAGCCACTGGCAGATAAGCTGGGACGTCAATCTGATGTCACATGTTTACGCCGCGCGCCATCTGGTGCCGCGAATGGTGGCCCGTGGTGGCGGTTACTTTTTAAATACTGCCTCGGCGGCAGGCCTGCTAAACCAGGTGGGTGCAGCGGCCTATGGAGTTACCAAACACGCGGCAATAGGCTTTGGTGAGTGGCTGGCCATCCATCACCAGCATCAGGGCATTAAGGTGTCGATGCTCTGCCCACAGGCTGTGCGCACGGCGATGACGGCATCAGATAATGATGCCACCGCAGCAGCCAGCAGCGATGGCATGATAGAGCCGGAGCAGTTGGCGGAAACTGTTGTCGAGGAACTGCGCAACGAACCATTTTTAATTTTGCCCCATCCGATAGTATTGGACTACATGCGCAATAAAACCTCTAACTATGATCGTTGGATTGGTGGCATGAACAAGTTGATGAGAAAGATTACCGGTATAGCTAATTAAAAAATAATTGGATAAATTAAACCTTGGGAGGGGATAGCAATGGCATTTTTATCAGAGGTGCTGTCAATTGAAAAGCAGGGCGCGGTTGGAATACTCTGGCTGGATCGTGCAGAGAAATACAATGCCCTCTCCACTGAACTCTGGTCATCATTGCCCGATGCCCTCAACGAACTGGCTGCAGATAACCAGCTTGGTGCCATTGTTCTCGCCGGTCGCGGCGATCACTTTTGCGCTGGTATAGATCTGGTTCAGGACTCCCTGAGTGAGCATAAAAACAGCGAGGCTCGATCCCCCGCTGAAGCCAATATGCGCCAGCTGGAAAACACCCGGAAATTCCAGGCGGCAATCTCAGCGGTTGCCAATTGCCCGCTACCGGTTATCGCTGTTATCCAAGGCTACTGTCTGGGCGCGGGGGTGGATTTGATCACTGCCTGTGATATCCGTATTGCCAGCAATGATGCCCTGTTTAGCGTGCGCGAAACTCGCATTGGCCTTGTCGCAGATGTGGGTACATTGCAGCGCCTGCCGAAGATTCTCAGTGCTGGGCATGTTGCCGAGTTGGCCTATACCGGCAAGGATATCAATGCCCAGCGCGCGGAGAAAATTGGCCTGGTCAATGACTGCTACAACAGTGCTGAAGCTGCGATGGATGCAGGATTGGAATTGGCCAAGCAGATTGCGGCAAATTCGCCAATGGCGGTGCGCGGAACCAAGTTTATTTTGCAGCAGAGCGAAAATCTTTCCACGGATCAAAGCCTGCTTTTAAACGGTATGTATACCTTGATTTCCAGCTTGCCATCAAATGATTTGCAGGAAGGGATTAAGGCTTTTGCGGAACGCAGGCCGGCCAAGTTTACCGGTAGTTAAGGTGATTGCTGACCTGGATTTAATGCCTCTTTTTAGATCGAATTAATATCCGAAAATAAATAAAATCAGGATGTAAATATGAAGCTACCCTCACTGCTTGCCAGCTTGCTACTAACTGTTTCAGGTAGCGCAGACTCTGGAGAAGAAAGCCCCGACGGGTCTTTACAGCCTCAGCAATTTGAAAATCCCAGCTACACCTATGTACTTATCCACGGTGCCAGCGGCGGCGGTTGGGACTGGAAATATATGGATCAGCTGCTAAGTGCCGAGGGGCATACTGTCTATCGTGCCACGCTTACTGGGCTTGGTGAAAGAGCCCATCTAGCCAGCCCGGATATAAATTTAACCACCCATATTGATGATGTTGCCAATCTGATTTTATTTGAAGAGCTGGAGCAGGTTGTGCTGGTTGGCCATAGTTATGGCGGCATGGTAATTACCGGGGTGATGGATCGAATGCCTGAAAATATAAAGCAAGTGTTTTTTCTTGATGCTTTTGTTCCTGCTGACGGCATGGCGGCTGTTGATCTCTGGGGTGATTTTTCTGGGCATAAAATTGTCGATGGGTTGGTGCATTTTTCCTGGTTGGACAATACTAAGCCAGTACCTGGCGATGTTCCCCAGTCCTATAAAACACTTACCGAGCCAGTGTCGTTTGATAATCCTAAAGCGCTGGCGTTGCCAGTGACCTATGTGCCTTTTGTTGAGGGTGTTGTTCAGGGAAAGGCTCGGTCTGCTTTTGATCCATCGTGGAAGCTTGCTATGGCTCGTGGCTGGACTGTTAAGACCCTTGAGAGTGATCATAATGCGCAGCGATCGCATCCGCGGGAGTTGGCTGAGTTGTTGTTGGGTTTTGAGTAGGCGTTTTGTTGAATCTTGGTTCTTAGCTGGTTTTGTTTTGAGATATAAAAATTCTGTAGGGGGCTGGAGTGGAAGGATTAACTTAAAACACCTGACAGGTGTTTTAACCCCTTAGGGGCATCGCCACGGTGTGGCTCGATCGAAATTCCGCTGGAGCGGAATTAGTCGAAGAAGGTTCTCACCGGCTGTCGTTTTCGCCATATATTAAAAAACCCCCACCGCAAGCGAGTGCGTTCGGAAGGATTAACTTAAAACACCTTGGTGGTGTTTTAACCCCTGCGGGGCATCGCCGCGATGCGGCTCGGTTCAAATTTTGCTGGAGCAAAATTAGTGATTTAAAACACCTGACAGGTGTTTTAACCCCTTAGGGGCATCGCCACGGTGTGGCTC
>JABBBF010000168.1 GCA_018607545.1 SAR92 clade bacterium
TGTCGCCTTTTTTGCGGCTGCTGATAAAGCCGCCTTCAATCTCAACCTGCCAGTCGAGGGTGGGATTGGCTGTATCGCTAATATCGTAGACTGCCAGGCCAGTGCTTTGACCCTGCCAGGTGCGTGGGCTGATAAAGGCATCACCATAGAGTCCCCACCAGCCGGAGCTATCGATGGAAACCAGCTGTGAGTTATCAATATAGAGCCCTTCGATACTGCGGTTGCTATCGACGGCAATGCTGCCTACCGGCGTAGCTTCGGCCTGCTGTGGATCTGTGGCGAGAATACGAATGCTGTGCTCATCGCTCTCCATAACGCTATCTTCAGGGGCCATAATCGCATCATTGGCCATCATCCCATCGCCTTCAATGACGATGGGTTCGACAATAAAGCAGCAATCCATACTGCGGCTGGGGGCGATAAACAGATGTGACCCGTTGTATTTGACGGCATCGTGTTCATCGATACCTCTCTCAAGGGTATAGGTTGTGGTAAAGCTTCTTGAGCTGGCGCTATCGCCGCTGTCGGCCTCGGCTACCGGCGCCTGAACCATTGCATCATCGATGGAGAGTTCAGCTGTCGCCTCAATTATCTGAGTAAACCCCTGGCGAAAGGAGTTGACTAATTGCTCTTGGGTTTCTACCGGTATCAATAATCCAGTGGCTACAGGTTCGTCAACTGGATTGGTGTTAACCGGCGGTGTTGTGCCTTCACTGCTGCCGCCACCGCCACAGGATGCCAGTGCGATTGATACTGCTATTAGTGAATATTTTAAGCTGTACTGGAAATAGCGATGCGAGTACATTCAGATAACTCCCCGGGATGTTGGCATTATTTTTATAGTTTTATTTACGCTTATTATTGCTGATTATAGGCGGCATTACTATTTGTCATTTAATAGATATGATCTAGCTTGTGCAGGGATGCCATTGATAACAATTGATCGGTAACCAGGGTTAAAACGTAATAATAAAACTCCAAGTCTTTAGTCAGCTTGGCAAAATAATAAAAAGTATAAAAATTATGAATCGTATTCTGATATCACTGGTTTTTCTGTCTATAGCCTCCTGTGCGCTATTTACGCCCCAGGAACCTGTTGTTGAGCTGTTTAATGAGCATAAGATCGCTACTACCAGTGGCACTGTTCAGGGCCAATTCGCCTCATATAGCGCTGATTCCAGCCCGACCACCACGGTGGTTAACTGGCTGGATATTCCCTATGCCCAGCCGCCGGTTGGCGACTTGCGCTGGCGAGCGCCGCGGCCACTGCAATCCCCAGAGGCGGTAATTGAAACTAAGGGCGATTTAGCCTGTGTGCAACCCGCCGCTGAATACGGTGGCGCAAGTGCTAAAAATGGCGAGTCTGTGGTTGGGGCAGAGGATTGCCTGTATCTGGATATCAGCGCCCCAGAGGGTTTTGCTGAAACCAATTACCCAGTTATGTTTTGGATACATGGCGGCGGCAATACCACCGGCACCAAGAATTATTATGATTTTACCAAGCTGGTAGACAGCCAAAAGGTTATCGTCGTAACCATTAACTATCGCCTTGGCGCGCTCGGCTGGTTTACCCACCCGGCCATTCAGGGTATGCAGACTGGACTAGATGGCGCATCCAACTTTGGCACTCTGGATATTATTCAGGCGTTGCACTGGGTGCAGGACAATATTGCCCAGTTTGGTGGCGATGCCAACAATGTGACTATTTTTGGTGAATCCGCCGGCGGTCATAATGTCTATACGATGCTTGCCTCACCCCTTGCCAAGGGGCTGTTTCACAAGGCGATCGCCCAATCCGGTTACACTATCAGCAACAGCCTGAAAAACGCTTACAACTTCAAAGCTGCCAATAGCTATGTCACTAAGGGTTCATGGCAGGTGGTTGAGGATCTTCTGGTTAAGCAGCAGGGGAGCAGTCAGCAATCCTCTTCGACAGAGCAACTGCGCCGATTGCTTAAATATGTCGATGCCCGGGAATTTATCGGTCTCTATAGCAGGGGCGATAAGATTGACTATATGCCCCTGACCACGGCTGACGGCATTGTTATCCCCAAAGAGGGGCTGTTGGCGGCAATGGCTGACCCGCAGTACGCAAAAGATATTCCGGTTATCTCCGGGGCCAATAAAGATGAGGTGACTCTGTGGCTGGGATTGCACCGTTACTTTATCAATGTCGGCTATCCATTGACCAAATTATTGCCAGCGAGAATGACTATAAAAGACCCTCAGCTCTACAGCTTTTGGGTTCGGGTTAGATCCCAGGCCTGGAAGGCGCGGGGTGTTGATGAGCCGCTGGATGCGCTGGAACTTGCCGGGTACGATAATCTCTATGCCTATAGATTCGACTGGGATGACCAGGTGAAATCATTTTTTGCTGATTTCCCAAATATTATTGGCGCAGCCCATGGCACGGATATCTCGTTTGTTACCGGTGATTTTAAGTATGGTCCCATCACTTCCTATATCTATCCTGAAGGTGAGGCGCGAGACCAGATGCAGCGCACGGTAATGAATATCTGGGGAAATTTTGCCCAGTCCGCAAAGCCGGATAAATCGCTGCCTTTCCATTGGCAGGCTTATAACAGTGCAGATAAAGCCTATGTGCATCTGGACAAGGATGAGTTTCTGGCGCTGGATTTTGAGACTCAAACCCTCAATAGCCTTCTGGACAGTGTTGCCAGCTTTAGTGATGCCAGTTATGCGGAGAAATGTATTCTGGTCTGGGAGACATTGATCAATATAGGTGATGCGGATATACCGCGCTATCAGTCTTGGAACAATGGGCAATGTGCAAAGTTTGATGCCCGTGCCGAGCAGGATAAAATCGCTGAAAAGCTAATAGAGAAATACGGAAGTCCGTCTGTAATCTAAGGTGAGTAAAGATGAATATATCTAATCAACTGGGAATATTGGTAGGCTGGTTTCAGTTTCCAACAAGCCGGATTAAAACCTTTTTCCTGGTTCTACTGAGTCTGTTCTTTACCTATGCCGGCATTGACCACCTGATCTCCCCAGACTTTTATGTCAGCATTATGCCGCCGTGGATTCCCTGGCATCTGGAGTTGGTCTATATCAGTGGTGTTTTTGAAGTTATGGGGGGTGTAGGTGTATTAATTCCCCGATTTCGCGCCCTGGCCGGTACAGGTTTGGTGGCGCTATTAATTGCCGTCTACCCGGCCAATTTACATATGGCATTCAACCCCCAGCTGTTTCCTGATATCCCCCTCGCAGCACTCTATGTGCGTTTGGCCCTGCAGTTCTTAGCCTTTTACTGGGCCTGGACAGTAACTAGGCCTGACAGGTTCCAGACCCAGAGTGAATAACTTATGATAGGCCCTGAGATAGTTGTTTAATTTAACTGGCTAGGTCCATTATGAGTTTCGACACTGATTCCAATAAGTTTTCGGATCCCTTTATCACTTCTGACGGTTCCACTAGGGCCAGTGTGGCACTCAACCAGCTGCAGACCCTTTGGTTTAATACCGGCACACTGTGCAATCTGGCCTGCGCTAACTGTTATATAGAATCTACGCCGACGAATGATCGTCTTGAATATATTTGCCTCACTGAAGTGGAAGCGTTTCTCGATGAAATCCAGAGCCAGAGTCTAGGCACCAGGGAAATTGGCCTTACCGGCGGCGAGCCGTTTATGAACCCGGATATTATTCCGATTATGGGGGCTATATTGCGCCGTGGTTTTCAGCTGTTGGTACTGACCAATGGGATGCGCCCCATGGCCAAGCTCGCTGATCAATTGGTGGAGTTGCATAAACGCTACCCCCAGCAGTTAACATTGCGCGTCTCTGTGGATCACTACCGTCCTGAATTGCACGAAGAGGAGCGCGGCGCCAGGTCTTGGCAGCCCATGTTAGATGGGCTCTGCTGGCTATCAAATAATGGTTTTAATCTCGATGTGGCGGGGCGCACTCTGTGGGGCGGCGATGAGCAGAGTTTACGTGAAGGTTTTGCGGCTCTCTTTAAACAGAACAATATAGCTGTAGATGCGATGGATAAAAAACAGCTGGTGCTCTTTCCCGAGATGGCCGAGGGCAAACCGGTGCCGGAAATTACCACCGCCTGTTGGGATATTCTCGGGGTTAAACCGGATGCAATGATGTGCGCATCATCGCGAATGGTGGTTAAGCGCAAAGGGGATAATGCGCCCAGTGTGATGGCCTGTACCTTACTGGCTTACGATCAGCAGTTTAATTTGGGTAGCACCCTCGCCGAGGCCTCGAAGACTGTGCAGCTCAATCATCCCCACTGCGCGGCATTCTGTGTGCTTGGTGGTGGAAGTTGCTCTGTAGAGGCCTGACTTTAAATTTAATATTAATACAACGTGGATTCTATATAATCTAAAAGTATTTCTTGGTTATTATTTCTGAGATTTTCTGCCGGTATCTCGCGCTTTAATCCTGCCAGATCCTCAATGGTATCCACATCGGTAATGGAATCTAAAATTGCCGCTGTGGAGGGTAATTGGGTGAGTAATTGCTCAGCAGTATCTGCTGCACTGTAAGTCACATTCGTCCAGATATCCTTGGCAATCGGTGCTCTGCCTGCCAGTAAATAGTAACCCCCATCCACTGCGGGACCCAGTGCAAAGCGATGGCTATCCAGCGCCTCTATGGCATTGTTTAGGTGCATTGAGGAGAGTTGCGGTGAATCTGCCCCTATTAGAATAACCCGCTGGTATTTAGCCAGAAGTCTCTGGTAGATATGATGCTGGC
Organism: SAR92 clade bacterium; assembly: GCA_018607545.1. Next base: position 4,731 of record JABBBF010000168.1, read on the forward strand.
GTTCGCCGAGATCGCCTTCACCGGTATATATAGCCTCAAAGCCCTGCCACAGGGGGTGGGATAGTCCGGCTTCTTCGCCCACCGCCCAAAACGGCACAATATCCATGGTTTTTGACGCTGTTTCCAGAGTTTCTCGAATAGCCTCTGTGCAGTGCGTATAAAACTGTTCGGCAGCTGCTGTCCCTATAGTTGCCGCCAGGCGGGTTTTGACTGGCGACAGACCGGGGGTTTTAACAAAGACCGCAATGGCAGTAGAGTTCAGGGAAGCGCTAGTCATGGAAAGATACTATTCATTAAGAGCTCTGATGCGCATCGCGATAAGTTTTAGCAACTGCGGTAATGATATCAGTATCCATCGCCACTGGTAGAGTAGGGATAGCTTTAGCCAGCCCTGCTGCTGATATTTGCGGCCGCTGGTCACTAGCTTTGAAGGAATACGGCGCAATTTAATACGCGCCTGATGAGCCTGCCAGACAAAGAGCAAATCTTCACCGTAGGCTGCGTCTTCGCAGTAGCCACCCAGGTCATTAAACAGGGATTTTTTGATACAGAATCCCTGATCGCCAAAAGGAAGGCCAAGTAACCTTGAGCGGAGATTGGCGCCCAGCGCATTGCCGCGTAAAAACCGCCGATCAAAGGCCAGATCGAAGTGGTGGAGGGAGTCAGGGTATTTTTCGAGGCTCTGTTCTAGGGCCTGGAGATTATCTGCGCTGATTCGACTATCTGCATGAACAAACCATAACCATTTGCCGCTGGCCTCTGCTGCGCCAGTATTGAGGCTCTTTGCGCGGCTTTGAATGGAGCAGGGAATGATCTCTGCTTGCTCTTGGCTGTGGGTTTGTATATCGGCGAGCAGTTGCTTGTGTTGGGTTTCATTGGGCGCCAGGGGAATAATAATACTCAGGGTCTCTAATGGCTGAGGGCTTTCTTTCCGCTGAGGGCTCTTTACCCGCTGAGGGCTCTCTATAGGCTGAGGGCTCTCTTTCCGCTGAGGGCTCTCTTTCCGCTGAGGGCTCTCTTTCCGCTGAGGGCTCTTTACCCGCTGAGGGCTCTTTATTGGCTGAAGGCTCTTTATTGGCTG
>JABBBF010000059.1 GCA_018607545.1 SAR92 clade bacterium
AACGATCCATATCGACTTTCTCTATACTGCCCCAGCCTTTGCCCGGTGCACCAGCATTATTGACCAGAATGTCGAGGCTTTCACTGTGCTCTGCGACTCTGGCAACCAAGGCTTTAAGTTGATCCTCCTTGGTCACATCACAGACTATAGCTTCGGCCTTGACGCCAAACTCGCGGCAGGCCTCTGCAACCTGCTCAATATCCTCGAGACTGCGCGCCACGCAAAATACATTGGCGCCCATCTCGGCAAAACTTTTTGCGATGCTGGCGCCAATACCTTTGCCAGCTCCGGTGACGATCGCGGTTTTTCCATCCAGTCTAAATGCATCGAGTAACATTTTTTTCTCCTCCAGTGGCGCTATTTTTTGTCTTGAAAATAACTGACACCACCGATAATGGTCTCAATAATTTTAATATCTTTGAGTTTTCCTGGGTGCAGCAGGGGGTTGTCTTCTAACAGGGTGAAGTCGGCGTACTTACCGACACTGATAGAGCCGATCTCATGGTCTAGATGGACTTGCCAGGCAGCGTCAATGGTAATGGCTTTGAGTGCGCTGGCGACGCCAACACGCTCATCCTCACCCAGTGTGGCGCCGCTGGCGGTCTGACGATTAACACTGGACCATGCCGACAGTAGAGGTTGCATAGGGACAATAGGGGTATCCAGATGAGTACTGAAGCGCAGGCCTATTTTTTCGGCACTGCGCAGTGGGCTGATATGACTCGCTCGCTCTGAGCCAATTAGCACATCGCGGTGCTGGTCACCCCAATAGTAGGTGTGGGCGACAAAAAAACTTGGGGTAACATCCAGCTGCTGCATCCGTTGTAGCTGATCTGGGCGAGCCATTTGCGCATGGATTAAAATTGTTCGCTCCACTGGCTGGCCCAGAGTAGTTTGCACATAGTCGATGGCGTCGAGAATGTCGTCAATCGAGGCATCGCCATTACCGTGTATAACCGCCTGAAAACCGGCTTGCGCAATATTGAAGACTTTGCTTTTGAGTTCATCTAGGGGAATGCGTGGATAGCCTCGGTAGAGGTCATCGCCCTTATGAGGGCTGTGATAGGGATGGGTTAAATAACCGGTAAAGCCCTGAATGGAACCGTCGGCAATCAACTTTATGGCGCCAATATGGCGCTGGTTAGTGGCCAGGTCTGCGGCCTTGACCTTGCCCTCAATAAGCTCGAGGCCAAGGCTGTCGTAGTCGGGAAAAATAACCAAACGCTGGGGAATTTTGTTGAGCCCCATAGCGAGCGTTAATCCCTGAACATATTGCCCAGAGGCATTGCTCGCCTGGGCGGTAGTAACCCCGTTGCTGAGGTACTCCTCGCGGGCAAAGTCGACCATGGCGATAAACTGCATCAGGCTCAGGTCGAGGGCCGACTTTTGAAAGGCCAGTGCGGCGTTTTCTTCCACCAGACCGTTGGCTGTGCCGTCGCTGTTGCGATGAATATGGCCGCCGGCAGGGTCTTCCTGCAGCTGATCAAAACCGACCAATTTAAACGCCGTACTATTAGCCACGCCCATGTGGCCAGAGACATGCATCAAAAATACCGGGTGATCGGGTGCAATGGCATCTAACTCCTGCATGTTGGGGTGTCGCTTTTCATTGAGCATCAGCTGGTCGTAGCCATAGCCGCCGACCCACTCTCCCTTTGGTGTGTTCTGTACCTGGCTGGCGACCCGCTCAAGTAGTTGCGGTATGGTCTGTACTAAACCCACCGGCGGGCTGCGCAGATCAGCTAAAAACAATGCCATGCCTGAGGCGGGGAAATGGCTGTGCGCATCTACTAGCCCCGGCAACATAGCGGCTCCGGCGAGATCGTGAATCACTGTTTGCTCATCAATCAAGGCTTCGATATCGGCGCGACTGCCCAGGGCAACTATGCGGTCATGGCGAACAAATACCGCCTCGGCGGTGGGTTGACTGTCGTCCATGGTCAAAATAGTGCCATTAAACCAAGCTTGGCTGGCGGCAGGTTTCTCGGGCTGCACCGCCCAATAGAATACTGCAGCTACAGTGACAATCAGCACCAGTAAAGCGTTGAAAAACAGTTTCATCGTGAACCCCTCGTCTGCAGCATGATGGCGACCTGACGGACCATTTTTGTCAGTTGGCTGCCTAGGTCCTTGGGGGAGTGGGTGAGTGCATTCATCAGCGAATAAAGGTAACTGCCGACAACAATTTGCACCTGCAGGTCAATATCCACCTCGGTGTCTACATCACCCTGTTCTCGACCTTTGGTCAACAACTCAGCCATGGCATTGTTCAATTTACTCAGACGATTTGATGCCTCATCGGGTTTTGCTAGACCACCTAGGCCTTCGACAATAATCACCCGCATTAGCGGGATATGGGACTCCATATAGTCTGCAGTATTGGTCATCAAATTACACAGTCGCTGCTCGGTGCTTTTGGGCTCTTTTAGCTCCTCAGCAATGGAGGCAATAAATTCATTGTCCATGCGCTCGACCATGCTTTGCAGCACTGCATGTTTGGTTGAGAAGTAATTGAAGAATGTCGGTTTAGATATCTCTGCCCCTTCAGCGATGGCGTCGACCGTTGTTGTCTGATAGCCATGAGCGATAAATAGCTCGCCCGCACAATCGACAATCCGCGAGTGTGTCATGCGCTTTTTGCGTTCGCGCAGGGGCAGATTTTTCAGGGATTTAGTAGACAACATGGTTTCACCTCGAGAAATTTACTGGCGAAAGTATATACCATGGTTAAAAAATAAAGTAGAGTAAGATTTTTAAGGAAGAGGAATTTGACAATGCTGTTAAGTGATAAAGTTGGCCTAGTTACCGGTGGTGGTATGGGTATTGGCAGGGCCATTTGCCTGGCCTTTGCTAGAGAGGGGGCCAAGGTTGTGGTGGCGGATTTCAATCCTGAAAGTGGCGCTGAAACGGTTCAGTTAATCCGTGACAGTGGCGGCGAAGGCCTATTTGTACAGGCGGATGTCACTGATGAAGCCCAGGTCAAGGCTATGGTTGCCACCGCAGTTGATCACTATGGTCGGCTGGATATTGCCTGTAACAGCGCTGCGGTGAGCCGCGGCTCTGGACCCATTCATCTATTTGAAAAAACCGTTTTCGATGACACGCTGAATATGTGCTTAAGCAATACCTGGCTGTGCCAAAAGTATGAGCTGAGTGCCATGCTCGAGCAGGGGGCGGGCAGTATTGTCAATATATCGTCAAATGCCTCGCTGCGTGGTCAGGTCTATAACACCGCCTATGCCGCGGCTAAAGCGGGGGTCAATATATTGACTCAGAGCTCAGCTGCCGAGTATGGCAGCAAAGGTATTCGAATTAATGCTGTGTCCCCCGGTGTGGTGCGTACGCCCGGTGTGGAAAAATATTTTGCCGAACAGCCGAAAATTGCCGAGGGCTTAAAGCGCGCCGCGGTGATGAACCGTCTAGGCGAGCCAGAGGAAATTGCTGAAGCAGTGGTGTTTTTATCTTCAGACCGCGCGTCATTTATTACTGGCCAAATTTTATCTGTTGATGGCGGTGCTGCCGTCCGCTAATTGCTGTTGAAGAGAGATATCCTATGATTATTGCAACTGATAGAAAGTCACATGCTGTAAACCTGCCTATACCAACCGGCTGGTTTCAGGTGCTGTACTCCCATGAACTGGCGGTCGGCCAAGCTAAACCCCTGGAGTATTTTGACCAAGAGATGGTCGCCTTTCGCACCGAGTCTGGTCAGGCAAAGGTGGTTGATGCTTATTGCCCCCATATGGGCGCCCATCTTGGTTATGGCATTCGCGATCAAGCGGGCCATGGCTCGGCAGTGGTGGGCGAGAGTATTGTTTGCCCATTTCACGGTTGGGCCTACGATGGCGATGGCAAATGTACTTCTATCCCCTACGCCAAAAACATGCCGCCAAAAGTCGCCCGCGGTGAACAGGTATTAGGTACCTGGCATGTGCGTGAGATCAACCAATGTATTTTGGTCTGGTACCATCCCCACGGCGAAGCACCCACCTATGAGCCTCTAGAAGTGGTCGAAGCCAATAGCAATAACTCGGGCTGGGCTGAGCTTGATTCCTATAGCTGGGAGATAAACACCCATATGCAAGAAGTGGGTGAAAATGCAGTGGACTCGGTACATTTTCTCTATGTGCACGGCACTAAAGACATACCGGATGCGGAAGTGATGGAGTTTGAGGGCCACACCAGACGCGGATTGTTGCGCACCCGTAATCCAACTCCCAAAGGGGTGATCGAAGGGACCATAGAGAACCAAAATATTGGTCCCGGGCTGGCAATAGTACGTTTCTCCGGTATCGTTGACACGGTTCTACTGGCGCACTTAACGCCGGTCAGCGCCAATCACACTCGGGCCTTTTACTCTTTTATCCAAAAAAAATCTGACGCTGAATCAGGTAAGTCGCGCATTGCCGAAGCGATTGTGCGTAATATCTGTCAGCAGATGGAAGAAGATCGGGTTATCTGGGATCGCAAGAAATACTATGAAAAGCCAATGTTGTGCGATGGCGACGGGCCTTTTGCAAAATTCAGAAAATGGTACAAACAATTTTTGATTGAGTAATTGCTTAGCCGGTAGGGTGCTGTTGGGCCCAAAATAATCACATGACTAATAAATGAGCCTATTACGTAGGTACTTTATATGCAGGGTTTTAAGTTACATATAAAAAACCCGTGGCCCAGGCCGCGGGTTTTTTGGTTTAACTACTAATATTTCCCTTAGAAGTGTATAAGAGCTGTGATTTCAACAGTCCGTTGTGGGTCAATCAGCTTGAAATATGGAGTCATTGCATTCCTGTATGGCGATTTCTAATACATGATGTTTTACATTATAGTTACAAAGTTTGTAAGCTAAGAAGAGATAACATACTGATAAATAGGGAAAAAATTGATTGATAAAGTGGGTGTCCTGAGAAACCTGATTTACAAACCTACTAATAGTGCTTGTAACCCATTGTTTTTATTGAGCTAAATATAGCCCAACTATTGAGTGGGAATAGGTTGGATACTCGTGGTGCCTCTTATAGCCCCATCATTTTGTCGGCTGATACAACTGGCGTGAATCAAAAAATTGCAAAGCTTGAAAACCTCATCCCGCAGGCAATGCAATCTTAAATTTTGAAATTTGTTTGTTAAAAACAGCCACGCCTTCGTCGGGCAGCCTGCAGCGTAATGTGACTCCAATGTCCCACGTACTTCGCCGCACTCTTCCCAAGGGCGGGTGCTCGTATAGGCCTGTAAATCGGTAAACACTTTAGCGATAGTGCGAAAGCGCCCGCTGCCTGTTGCTTGCCGAAGCCCGTCTAGGTAGCTCTCCCGATGCACCATCGGAACGATGATTTTATGCTGCTCTGCAGATACCAGTTCGGCGTTCATCATGATTCGGGCCAGACGGCCGTTGCCATCATCAAACCGGTGGCACTCCGCGACCATAAACTGCATAAAAACAGCTCTGCCAATGCCGGGAGGCGGTTGCTGATACAGCGGGAAAGTCTGGATCAAAGTTCCCTCCACGTATTTAGGCAGTAAAAGTTTCCTAGGCTGACAGCTCAAGGTAATCGGACAATTCAAATTTCATCTTGTGGCTGGGGTAATCATTAAGTGGTCGATAAATTACCACCAATATCTAGAATATAACTTCCCTTGACCCTTGCCATACAAACCAAAGATAGGAAATGCCGGCTGCGGTTATAAAGTTGGCCTAAATGAATTTCAACAAAAT
>JABBBF010000008.1:0-2900 GCA_018607545.1 SAR92 clade bacterium
GGATTACATGATCGCAAATAACAAAGTTGGGATTTCAGATATTGATACAAGAGCTTTAGTTCGTCATATTCGAAGTAAAGGTGCAATGAACTGCATTATCTCTTCTGAGATCTTAGACGTTGAGGAATTAAAACAAAAGTTAAGTACGGTTCCGTCAATGGATGGTTTGGAGTTGTCTTCCAAAGTTACAACGAAAGAAGCATACGAGTCGAAGTCTGAGAATGCAACATTTAAAGTTTCGCTTATTGATTTTGGTGTAAAACAAAGTATTGTTAATTGTTTAGTGGATAGAGGCTGTCATGTAAAAGTGTTCCCATTAGATTCGACAATGGAAGATTTGAATTCATTTAATCCGGACGGTTATATGCTATCAAACGGACCTGGTGACCCATCTGCTATGCCAAATTCGATAGAATTAGTTAAAGAGATTGTAAATCAAAACAAACCCGTATTCGGGATCTGTTTGGGACACCAAATCTTAGGATTGAGTCAAGGGTTAACAACTGAAAAAATGTTTAACGGTCACAGAGGAATTAACCATCCGATTAAGAACTTAAAAACTGGCAAAGGAGAAATTACTTCTCAGAACCACGGATTCGTTATATCGAAAGAAAGCACAGTTCAAAATGAGAAAGTGAATATGACTCACATTCATTTGAATGATGATACGGTTGCAGGAATAGAATTGATTGGAAAGGACATTTTCTCGGTGCAATACCATCCAGAAGCGTCAGCAGGTCCTCACGATTCGAGGTATTTGTTTGATCAGTTTGTTGACAATATGAAAAACAAAAAATAATGAGTTACATAGCAAAGATTATCGGGAGGCAGATACTTGATTCAAGAGGAAACCCTACAGTAGAGGTTGATGTAATAACAGCCAATGGAGTTTTAGGAAGGGCGGCAGTTCCTTCAGGAGCTTCAACAGGAGTGCATGAAGTCGTTGAATTGAGAGATGGAGATCCAGCGGCATACCTTGGAAAAGGTGTTTTAAAAGCTGTTGCGAATGTAAATTCAATAATTGATGAAGCATTAAAAGGATTTGATGTTTGTGATCAAAAGGCCATCGATTCAAAACTTATTGAATTGGATGGTACAGAAAACAAATCCAATTTAGGAGCCAATGCGATTCTAGGTGTTTCTTTGGCCGCGGCGAAAGCAGCAGCTGATGAATCTGGATTGAGCTTGTTTAAATATATCGGTGGAGTTGGAGCAACGACAATGCCCATTCCAATGATGAACATCTTAAATGGTGGATCTCACGCTGATAATAAAATTGATATCCAAGAATTCATGGTTATGCCAATTGGAGCGGATTCCTTTTCGCAAGGACTTCAATGGGGTACTGAGATCTTTCACCACTTAAAATCAGTATTGAAAGAGAATGGTATGTCAACTAATGTTGGTGATGAAGGTGGTTTTGCTCCAAACTTGGGATCTAATGAGGAAGCAATTCAACTTGTTATTCAAGCTATTGAAAAAGCGGGATTTAAACCAGGTGTTGATGTTTTTGTAGCATTAGATGCTGCTGCTTCTGAATTTTACGACAAAGAGGCAGGCGAATACGTGTTCGAATCGACAGGAGAAAGAATGTCTTCTTTGCAAATGGTCGAGTTTTGGAAAAATTGGAGCGTGAAATATCCAATTATTTCAATTGAAGATGGTTTGGACGAAGATGACTGGAACGGATGGAAATTGATGACTGAGGCTTTAGGTGATAAAGTGCAGCTTGTTGGTGATGATTTATTCGTGACAAATACAAAACGTTTGAACAAAGGAATAGAGGGTGGTTATGCCAACTCTATTCTAATTAAAGTAAATCAAATCGGAACATTAACCGAAACAATAGAAGCTGTTCAAATGGCGACTAGAAATGGATATACTTCAGTTATGAGCCACAGAAGTGGTGAAACAGAAGACAATACTATTGCTGATTTAGCTGTTGCTTTAAATTGCGGTCAGATTAAAACAGGTTCTGCATCCCGAAGTGATCGTATGGCTAAATACAATCAGTTAATTCGAATAGAGGAAGAATTAGGCCAAACTGCTGTTTACCCGGGGAATAAATTTCCCTTTTTGTAGTAGTGAACTTTAAAATTATCACATTTTAGTGATTATATGATATAATTCTAGCGTTTACGTGTTGATATTAAATATTGAAGCAACCTTTTGAGCTAATTTAACGTTATTAACGCGAATATTATAATTGCTTTCAAAGACATGAAAAGTTTATTTTCTTACATAAGTAGAATCGTAGTAGTTTTCCTTTTTCTATCATTTTCTTATAGCTATTCTCAAATCGTGACCTCGACAGATGCCTTTGGTTTTTCCGGAGGTTCTCAGTCTTGGACGGTTCCAACATGCGTCACAAGTGTAGATATTACAGTTGGCGGTGGTCAAGGAGGAGGAGCTACAGGGGGCAATGGTTCTGCAATTACTATAACACTTACAGTGACACCAGGCCAAGTTTTTAATTTTATTGTTGGAAGCGCTGGAACTATACCTACTGCCGGTTGGCCGGGAGGAGGTAATGGATTAGCAGGTGTGGGTGGCACAGGTTCTGGTGGTGGTGGTGGTACTACAACTCTTAGTATGGGTGGAGCTCCTTTCATTGTTGCTGCCGGTGGCGGTGGTGCTGGTGGTGGTGATCCCGCACCAGCTCCCGGAGGCGGAGGCGGTTGTCCCGCAGGTATCGACGGAGCAGGATCTATATATACTGGGACTGGCGGTGTTGGAGCAACTATTGGTGCTGGTGGAGCAGGTGGTCCGCCTTGGGGTGGAGGAGCTTGGGGAACAGCCGGATCTATTGGACAAGGAGGTAACGGAGCATTTTTTGCAAGTGCATCTGGCGGCGGCGGCGGTGGCGGAGTTTTTGGCGGCGGCGGCGGCGGAAGTGATTT
>JABBBF010000008.1:2910-4698 GCA_018607545.1 SAR92 clade bacterium
GTGATTTTTGCTGTGCTGGAGCAAACGGTGGTGGCGCTGGAGGAGGCGGATCAAGTTTAATTCCTGCTGGTGGAGGTTGTGTTCCTGGAGGAAATGCTGGAAACGGTATAGTTAGCTTTACATATGTAGGTGGTATAAATCCAGTTGCAACAAATACAGGCCCTTATTGTGGAGGAGATTTGATACAATTGAACTCTGGTGGAGGCACTGATTATGCTTGGACAGGCCCAGGAGGGTTTACTTCTAATCTTCAAAACCCAACGATTTCAGCTGCAACAGTAGCTGATAGCGGAACTTATTGGGTTATAGTAACAGACTCAACATGTCCAGGAGTGGATTCTGCTTTCACTGTTGTAGCAGTAGAGCCTATGCCTACATTAGATCTAACTGCTGACCAAACTATTTGTGATGGTTCAAATACAGTTGCGATTATCTTTACTGGAATTGTGCCAGGTACCAATTATAATTGGACAAATGATAATACAGGTTCAGGATTGGCTGGAGCGGGATTAGGTGATATTCCTTCATTTACTGGAACTGCAACTGTTACTAATGAAATATCGACCATTATTGTCATACCAAGTCTTGCTGGCTGTACGGGGATAAGGGATACTTTTGCCATAACCGTACTGCTCGATCCTTCAATCACGGTGAGTGCTGATACAACTATATGTCAAAATGGAACAGCTTTCCTTAATGCCCTTGGTGCTGGAGGTGGAGGAGGTCCATATATTTATCATTGGAGTCATACAGCAGATACACAAGCAACACAAATTGAGAATCCAACAGTTTCAGGTGTCTATACTGTTTATGTTGAAAGTATAAATGGTTGTGAATCTGATCCTGTAGATATTACAGTTACAATGAACCCACCTTTAACAGGAACAATTACCCCTTGGGATACAGTGTGTCCAACATATGATACTGACATTACAGCAAATGTAATGGGCGGAATTGGAGCACCATATACATTTACATGGAGCAACGGAGAATTTCAAACTGGCCCATTAAATTCACATACCTTTAATGTTGCACCAGCGGCTACAACAACATATACTGTCACAATAACTGATGAATGTGAGACTACACCGTTGGTGTTAACCACAAACGTTAGAGTATCACCTCTTCCAGTTCCTGCATATACTGTCTTAGATCCTGAGCAATGTGAGCCGGCGATATTCCATATTGTAAATTCAACTGATCCTACATTAAGTCAATACAACTATTGGTTATTTGACGGAGATCAGCAATTTATAAATCAAGATACAATTGTAACTGAAGAAATGTACGCAGGACTATATGACTTGCAAATGATCATTACTTCTTTCGAAGGATGCGTTGATTCATTGACATTCATAGATGCTATTGATGTGAAATCGAAACCAGTTGCTGATTTCAAACATTCACCAAATCCAGTATTGATGTTCAATACGGATGTTTTGTTTACGAACTATTCTTGGCAGGGTTATTCTTACCAGTGGTCTTTCGAAGATGGATATCCTTCTACTTCAACTCAAGAAGATGTTCAAGTTCAGTTCCCTGATGGACAAACTGGAGCGTATGACATTCAATTGATTACAACATCAGAATTGGGGTGCGTTGATACAATGCAGTATGAACTAGTTGTATTTCCAGAGGTATTGATTTACGCTCCGAATACATTCACACCAGATGGTGATGAGTTCAACCAAGGATGGCAAGTATTCATGGAAGGAATTGATGTTTATGATTTCGAACTGTTAATCTTCAACAGATGGGGACAGGAACTTTACAAGTCTGGTGATTATG
>JABBBF010000008.1:4708-5705 GCA_018607545.1 SAR92 clade bacterium
ACAGACAATTTGGGAGTCAAATGATATTTTAGTTCCATGGGACGGTACTTTCAATGGTAAAATTGTTCAAGAAGGAACTTACCAATGGATTATCCGAGCGACAGATATATTAAATGATAACAAATACGTTTACAACGGACACGTGAATCTCATAAAATAGAAGATTAAATTGCTTTAATAAAACGCCTTCTCAATTATGAGAGGGCGTTTTTGTTTATTGTGATTTTCGCAAATAAACAATGGGTTGCTTTGAAATTGTAATAAGAGGTTGATGTTTTACTTAAGAATCCGTTGGAACTTTATACTTTTACGGTATAAATAAAACGTGATGAACTTAACAGATTTTCAAAATCAGATTTTAGAAGGAGTACCAACATCAATCCCAAATAGATTGCCTGAAGAGAGCGGAATTAATCATGCTCCCAAAAGAAAGCAAATTCTATCAGAAGGAGAACGTAAATTGGCGTTGAGAAATGCATTGCGTTATTTCCCAAAAGAGCAACACGCTCAATTGGCTCCTGAATTTTTGGAAGAGTTAAATGATTTGGGTCGAATTTATATGTTGCGCTACCGTCCGGCTTATTTAATGCATGCAAGACCAATTGGAGATTATCCTGGGAAATGCGAACAAGCCAAAGCGATCATGCTTATGATTCAGAATAACCTGGATTACGCGGTTGCTCAACATCCACATGAATTAATTACATATGGAGGAAACGGTGCTGTATTCCAAAATTGGGTGCAATACCGATTGACAATGAAATATTTGGCTGAAATGACTGATGAGCAGACGCTTACGATGTATTCAGGCCACCCGATGGGATTGTATCCTTCGCATAAAGATGCCCCACGCGTGATTGTAACGAATGGAATGATGATTCCAAATTATTCGAAACCAGATGATTGGGAGAAGTTCAATACGTTGGGTGTTACTCAATATGGACAGATGACAGCAGGATCTTATATGTATATCGGACCGCAAGGAATTGTGCATGGA
>JABBBF010000131.1 GCA_018607545.1 SAR92 clade bacterium
TGATTATGGCCAAGGAAGCGCTGCTCGATCATATTGATATCAATGAACTGCAGGCTAAAGGTGCGGAAAATCGCAATGAAGAGCTGCGTCTCGAATTGTTTGAAAAGGTCAATGCACTGGGTATAGGTGCCCAGGGTCTAGGCGGTTTAACCACAGTGCTGGATATTAAAATTAAAGACTATCCTTCACACGCGGCTAACAAAGCAGTCGCCATTATTCCCAACTGTGCGGCAACTCGTCATGTGCACTTTATCCTCGATGGCTCGGGCCCAGCGCAGCTGGACCCACCAAATCTGGAAGACTGGCCAGAGATTACCTGGGAAGCGGATGAGTCGGTTCGACGGGTCAATCTGGATACAGTGACCCAGCAGGATATCGCCGAGTGGAAGCCCGGTGACACATTGCTGCTGTCAGGGAAAATGTTAACTGGCCGCGATGCCGCTCACAAAAAGATGACCGAAATACTGGCTCGTGGCGAACAGTTGCCAGTGGATTTAACCGGGCGTTTTATCTACTACGTCGGCCCGGTAGACCCGGTTGCTGGCGAAGTGGTCGGTCCTGCGGGCCCAACCACGGCAACACGAATGGATAAATTTACCCGCACCATGCTTGAAGAGACCGGCCTGATGGGTATGATCGGCAAAGCAGAGCGCGGTCAGATTGGTATAGATGCCATTAAAGATAATCAGGCGGTCTATTTAATCGCTGTTGGTGGGGCAGCATACCTGGTCTCCAAAGCGATTACTCAAGCTGAGGTTGTCGCCTTCCCAGAGCTGGGAATGGAGGCTATCTATGAGTTTGAGGTGAACGATATGCCGGTCACCGTCGCTGTGGATACCCAGGGTGAATCAGTGCATAGAATTGGCCCGCAAATTTGGCAGGCAAAAATTGAAGAAAAAACGCTGAAACTAGGCTAAGTTAAGTAGGTTGATTGTAATAAGTGCGGTGCAGAGAGCAGGGGTCAGGCTGAGCACTGTTTGAATAAATATTACCAAAACACGTAGTAATTAGTAGTATTAATGGCTCCTCGGGGGAGCGTGATTTTTAAAAGGAATAATAATTATGAAACGCATTAATTTAATTGTCGGAGCTGTTGCCTTTGCTATTGCCGGTGCTTCTTTTGCAAATGATCAATGGTATCTGGGTGCCACCGCCGGTCATTACAATCTGGACAGTGATCGAGCTATTGTTGACGACCACAAGGCCGCAACCATAGGTCTTCAAGTGGGTAAGTATATTGCGGACGATATCGCTATTGAGTTGGGCTACGGCGCCAATGCAGGCTACGATGATTTTACTGTTACTTCATTAAACGCATTGATATGGTTTGGTGATGATGCCGCCAGTTGGCGTCCTTATCTGCTGGGTGGCTTTAACCAGTACGATTTTAGCGACACTGCCAATCTGGTGCCGGGGCATGATGATAAGTCTGACCAGATGATGTTCGGTTTGGGTTTGGGTACGCAGCTTGATGGTGCCATGGAATTCCGTGCTGATATCCGCGGCATGGCTGATCTTGATGATACTAATGCTCAAGACTATGGTCTGCAGATTTCATTGAACAAACTATTCGGTAAAAAGTCTGCACCTGCACCTGCACCTGCACCTGTAGCTGCGCCAGTGGTAGCTGAGCCTGAGCCAACTCCAGAGCCTGAAGTTCGCACAATTACCGTACGCCTGAATGTTGAGTTCGAATTTAACAAAGATGTTGTTCTGGCAATTTACGGCGATCAACTGGATGCGATTGCTGCAGCTATGAAAGCTCATGAAGATATAGATCTGGTTCTCGAAGGACACACCGATAGCCGTGGCTCTGACGACTATAACTTGAGCCTGTCTGACCGTCGCGCCAAAGCTGTGCAAGCCAAGCTGGTCAGCGATTACGGTATTCCTGCTGAGCGAATTTCAGCCATGGGGTACGGCGAGACCCAGCCAGTGGCAAGTAATGCGACTGATGAAGGTCGGGCGCGCAACCGCCGCGTGGTAGGTGAGCTGTCTTTCTCTGAAGTCTATTCTTTTTAAGATGTAATAAGTTTGGCTATAGTTTGATTGAGCTTTTATTTGACTAAGCTTTCGTTTGACTAAATATAGCTTTGCAAGCAGTATCAAAACGGCGCTTTACTCACCAGTAGGCGCCGTTTTTTTATAGATGTTTTAATTGGATTTAGTAAGCAGTATGGAGAGCGGGAAATGGAAAACACATTCTATTGGCACGATTACGAGACCTTTGGTGTCAATCCGGCTGTTGACAGGCCCAGCCAGTTTGCCGGACTGCGCACTGACTTTAATCTCAATCCGATTGGTGAGCCGCTGGTCATTTACTGCCAGCCGCAGGCGGATATTCTTCCCGCGCCCCAGGCCTGTTTAATCACCGGTATCACCCCGCAACTGGCCCAGCGCGAAGGTCTTCCCGAACCACAATTTATCAAGGCAATTCACCAGCAACTTTCACAGCCCAAAACCTGTGGTGTCGGCTACAACAGTATTCGTTTTGACGATGAAGTTTCCCGTTACACCCTCTACCGAAACTTCTACGATCCCTATCAGCGCGAGTGGAAAAACGGCAACTCGCGCTGGGATGTTATCGATATGATGCGGCTTACCCGAGCGCTGCGACCGGAGGGCATAGAGTGGCCAGACCACGAGCCCGGCCGCCCGAGCTTTAAGCTCGAAGATCTCACCGCCGCCAATGGTCTGGCCCACGAAGCTGCCCATGATGCGCTATCGGATGTGACGGCAACCATTGCCATGGTCAAACTGATCAAGGAGAAACAGCCGCGACTGTTTGACTATCTGCTGCAAAATCGCGGCAAAAAACAGATAGCCGCAATGCTCAACCTGAAAGAGCGCAAACCGTTTTTCCATATCTCCGGTATGCTCTCCAAAGCGCATATGTACGGCGCAATAATGATGCCCCTGGCTGTGCATCCAACCAATAGCAATGGCATTATCTGTGTTGATCTGTCGGCTGACCCAGAGGCCCTGATAAGCCTGAATGATGAACAGATTCGCAGGCGTGTCTTTACCGCCGGTGAAAAACTGGCCGAAGGCGAGGATAGAATTCCACTGAAAGTTATCCATATCAACAAAGCGCCAGTGGTCACCACCCCAAAACTGATTGATAAACAGGCCGCTGAAAGACTGGATATAGACCTCGAACGCTGCGAAAAGCACTGGCAGCGACTGATGGCCGTGGATCTCAGTAAAAAAGTTGCCGATGTCTTTGCCGAACAGGAATTTCCCGCCAAGCCAGAGGCAGAGCAGCAGCTCTACGCAGGTTTTTTACCCAATCAGGATCGCGGGCTGCTCGACGATATTCGCCGTGCCAGCGCATCTGACTTTAAACAACAGCAGTATTATTTTGCCGACGACCGCTATAACCAACTGCTGTTTAGTTATCGCGCCCGCTACTTTCCTGAATCACTCTCAGAAACCGAGCAGCAGACTTGGTTTGAGAGCTGTCGCTGGCGCTTAACCAATGAGCAATCCGGTTATCTGACCATGGAGAAAAACAATCAAGAATTGGCGCAATTACTCGCTGATAACAGCCTTAGTGAGAAAAAGCGTGAAGTTCTATTGGCGCTGCAAAGCTGGAGCGGGGATGTTGCCAAACAGTTTTCACTATAGCCCCAGTGCTGCAGTTCTAATTGAGAACAGAGGCTAAACAGGCTAGAATCCGACAACTAAATTACCCCCGAGGTATCGCGTGAATTTCACCGGCGCGCACATTCTTTCCATCAGCCAATTTCAGCGACAGGATGTTGAGCAGATATTCTCGGTAGCGGATCGAATGGAACCCTACGCCCTTCGCAAGCGGGTCACCCGTGTTCTCGAAGGTGCCATTCTCGGCAATATGTTTTTCGAAGCCAGTACCAGAACGCGAGTCAGCTTTGGCTCGGCGTTTAATCTGCTCGGCGGCGAAGTACGCGAGACTGCCGGCTTTGAAAGCTCGGCACTGGTCAAAGGTGAATCACTGCAGGATACAGCGCGAGTACTGTCCGGCTTTAGCGATGTTATCTGTATGCGCCATCCCCAAGAGGGATCGGTAGCAGACTTTGCCGCCGCCAGTCGAGTGCCAGTGATGAATGGCGGTGATGGTGCCAACGAACATCCCACCCAGGCGCTGTTGGATTTATACACGATTGCGCGAGAGTTGCAGGCCAAGGGTCGCGATATCGACGGCCTGAGAATAGCGATGATCGGCGATCTTCGCCATGGCCGCACCGTGCACTCTCTGAGCAAGTTGCTCAGCCTCTACGACAATGTGCAGGTCACTTTGGTCTCACCAAAAGAGCTGGCCCTGCCTGACTCTATTGTTGAAGATATGCGCAGCGCCGGGGTTGATGTCAGCATCTCCGACGAGCTGAATAATAGCATCGCCAACGTGGATATAGTCTATTCGACCCGTATTCAGGAAGAGCGCTTTACCAGCAAGGAAGAAGCGGATCTCTACCGCGGCAAATTCCGCTTAAACCAGGCGATTTACACCCAGTACTGCGAACCCAACACAGTGATTATGCATCCGCTGCCCAGAGACTCACGCAGTGATGCCAACGAACTGGACTCTGATCTCGACAGCAATCCCAACTTGGCAATTTTCCGCCAGACCGATAATGGCCTGTTGGTGCGTATGGCGCTGTTCGCGCTGGTTCTGGATGTGGTAGACAAAGTCGATGAATATTCCCACGACGTGCGCTGGTATAATTCCCGGCAAAATTAAAACAGATAATAATCTGTTAACCGAGCTTTCCCCTTTCTTGCTCGGTTATGCAGCTTTTGATCTAAAGCGCAGGGAAAGTGCTTTTTAGAGGTTCCAATGAGTGAATTTGACGATATTCGTCCCTATAACGACAGTGAAGTGCCCGCAGTTATTGCGCGCCTGATTGCCGACCCTGAATTTATTGATCTGCTGCTATCCCGCAGGCTGCCGCTGTTGGCAAAAATCTGCCCCTGGTTATTGCGCCCCCTATTGCGACCATTGCTGCGTCGATCTCTATCGCAAGCCGCTGAGAACATTAACAGCGTTGATGATCTGCAACGCTATATCACCGGCTCCCTTAAAGCCCTTATCGACAAAACCACCGATGGCTATTCAGTCAGCGGTCTGGAAAAACTCGATCTCAATAAAGCTTACCTGTTTTTAAGCAACCACCGGGATATCGCCCTGGATCCAGCCATGGTCAACTTGGCCTTGTCAGATGCGGGTATGGAAACCGTGCGTATTGCGATTGGTGATAATCTGCTTAGCAAACCCTTTGCCTCAGACCTGATAAGGGTCAATCGCAGCTTTATTGTTAAGCGCTCCATAACCGGCCGCCGCGAAAAACTCGAAGCACTCAAGAAACTATCCCGCTATATCCGCAAATCAATTATCGACGATGGTGTCTCAGTGTGGATTGCCCAGCGCGAGGGTCGCGCCAAAGATGGCCATGACCGCACTGAAACTGCACTGCTGAAAATGCTTGCTCTGTCTAAGAACAAGGAAACTAGTTTTGCCCAAGCCACTGCCGAGCTCAATCTGGTGCCGGTCGCCATATCCTATGAATACGATCCCTGCGATGTAGATAAGGGCCGCGAGCTCTATGCCAAAGGGCAGGGTGAAGAATACGTTAAACAAGAATTTGAAGATCTGGATACTATCCAGAAGGGCTTTGTCGGTTACAAAGGTCGTAT
>JABBBF010000075.1:0-3450 GCA_018607545.1 SAR92 clade bacterium
TTAAAATTGCCACCACCAAAGCACAGCGCAAACTGTTCTTTAATCTGCGCAGCGCCAAAAAACAGCTGCAGTGGCTGACCGCCGATGAAGCTGAGGCTGTGGCTGAAGATCTCGGTGTTCAGGTCAAAGATGTGATGGAGATGGAAATGCGCCTTACCGCGCGCGATTCAGCCTTTGACGCACCAGCCGACGATGACGACGACAATAATTCATATGCGCCGGTCTACTTCCTCGAAGACAAGAGCGCCGATCCAGCAGAGCTCGCTGAAAATGACGACTGGGAAGGCGATAGCAATGCTCGACTGGCCGATGCAGTGAAAAATCTCGATGATCGCAGCCGGGATATTCTCAGCCGACGCTGGTTGAATGACCAGAAGGCGACATTGCACGAACTGGCCGCTGAATACGGTGTTTCTGCTGAGCGCATCCGCCAGCTGGAAAAAAACGCGATGAAGAAAGTGCGCGGATTAATGGAAGCCTAAGGCAAATTTGAAAGCAACTATTTAAAAGAGATCAAAAGCCGCTCAACGCGGCTTTTTTTATTGCTATGAACAAACTGCTCTGGATCAAAATAACCGCAGTCTGCGGCACGCTGGCTGTGGCGCTGGGCGCTTTTGCCGCCCACGGTCTAAAACCCCACCTCTCCCCAGCGCTGATGCAGACCTACCAGACAGCAGTTCAGTATCACTTTATTCATACCCTGGCACTATTGGCAATACTCAACCTACCTCTCAGCGAACGTCTGCTGCAGTGGGTCGCGCTGTGCTTTCTGCTCGGTATAATTCTCTTCTCCGGTTCTCTTTACACCCTCGCCCTAACCGGCATTGGCGCCATCGGAATCTTGACCCCACTTGGCGGTTGCGCATTTATTGGCGGCTGGCTCCTATTGATCACTGCAAAAAGCCCAAAAGATAATGGAAATTAAACCCGAATACCGCAAGAAATCGATCCGCAGCTATGTCGTTCGCGCCGGAAGAATGACCGAAGGTCAGCGCAATGCCTTTGAAACCAGCTGGCCGTTTTATGGCTTGAAACTGGATGATGGAGCCATCGATGCTGAGAAAATTTTTGGCCGCGCGGCGCCCTTGGTAGTCGAGATAGGTTTTGGTATGGGTGACTCGCTGCTGGAGATGGTCAGCGCCGAGCCGGATAAGGACTTTATAGGTATAGAAGTTCATCCCCCAGGTGTTGGCCGACTGATTAACAGCGCCAGGCTCGAGGCACTGCCAAACTTGCGAGTGTATCTCGCCGACGCCAATGATGTACTCAATGAATGTATCCCGTCCAGCAGCGTCCATCGGTTGCAACTCTATTTCCCCGATCCCTGGCATAAAAAGAAGCACAACAAACGACGTATAGTGCAGCCGGAATTTATCCAGTTGATTCGCGAGAAGCTTGAGCCGCAAGGCATTCTTCATATGGCCACAGACTGGGAGCACTATGCAGAGCAGATGCTTGAAGTACTCGAAGAAGCACCGGGCTTTAAAAATTGTGTCGGCGAACAGGAGTATTCAGAGCGTCCGGAATATAGACCCCTAACCAAATTTGAAAAACGTGGCGAGCGTTTAGGGCACGGTGTTTGGGATTTACTCTACAGCAAAATTGATTAGTCGATACGCGTTGGGAAATAGCTTAAACTTCGGCCATTCATTTATACCAATTCACTTTAGTTTGTTAAAAGTCGCGGCTTAGCTGTCGCATTCATTGTTAAGGAAAATAGTATGAAGATCGTAAAAATATTACCCATGGCACTGCTTTTCACACTGGCTGCTTGCGAACAACCAGCTGATACAGCCACAGAAGCAGCAGCAACGCCTGAACTGGGTACCCTTGAGCAGAGAGTAAGCTACCTGATGGGCATGCAGAATGCTGCGAGCACAACAGCTATTGAGCTTGACAAAGCCGCCTATGACTATGGTTTCTCCGATGGCCTGGCCGGCAACCAGCCAGCCATCAGTGAAGAAGTGATCGCCGAAACGGTTACCGCATTCCAGGCGCAAATGACCGCCAAGCAGGAAGAGCAGCAGAAGCAGGCCGCTGAATCAATGGCAGTGGCTGCGGAAGGCAACCTTAAAGAGGGCACTGAATTTCTCGCCGCCAATGGCGCGAAAGAGGGCGTAGTGACTACTGAGAGTGGACTGCAGTACAAAGTTATCACTGCGGGCAGCGGCGCTGTACCAACCGCTGAGAGTGTTGTAGAAGTGCACTATGCCGGTCGCCTGCTCGACGGCACAGAGTTCGACAGCTCAATCAAGCGCGGCGTGCCAGCGCAGTTTGGTGTAACTCAGGTGATTGCCGGTTGGACTGAAGCATTACAGCTAATGTCAGAGGGCTCCAAGTGGGAGCTGTATATTCCTGCTGAGCTGGCTTATGGCCCTGGCGGCACAGGCCCAATAGGACCGAACCAGACGCTGATTTTTGAAGTTGAACTGTTAAAAGCCAATATCAGCACCGAAGGCTAGAATAGCGATAAGTTAATCAGCCAGACGTTAAAAAGCCCCGACTTGTCGGGGCTTTTTTGTACCTGTTTGTTTTCGTTGCCGTCAGGCTGACGCCGAGGACTGCTCAAGCTGGTAGAGGTGAGCACTGTGCAAAACCTCAATCATCTTGTCTTCGCATTCAAAACGCATTTCCAGCGCTTCGCCCACAGTTGAAAGATCAACAGACAGACTGTCGAGATCATCAGTTTCGAGGTATTTATCGTTGAAATCGAGAACAGCTTCGGTTGATGGTTGGATTTTATCCATCAAGTCGGCACCAACTCTCAGACCGTCTTTATCACTAAAAGCCTGGGCTTCTTTAACCAGTTCCTGATAGACCTCAAAATGCCCAACGGACACGTAATCTACCATCACCTCGCAAAAGTCTTTGAGTTTTTCGCCGTGGTTTTTATTAGCACTGTCGAAATCGTGGACTTCAATCAGGTCACAGTACTTAACCAGCAATTCGCGGCGCTCGTCTAACCAGCGGTCGACGATATCGCTGACACCGCCCCAATGTAACTTCAATGTTTGTAGATCTTTTAACATGCGTTCCTAGCCTCATCACTCCCTAATGGATAACCAGTTTACTTCTTTTTTGCGTCAATAAGAAATACTCAAGCAAAGAAAAAGCTGACCGATCAGACTCAAAAGGCATGACCCAGGGCGCCATACTGGCAAAAAACCACAGTAAATTATTTGCGCAAAAACTGAAAAACAGCCACGCCAGCAAAGCCAATAAAGCTCAGCAGCACCCATCCTGGCATGCTCAGGCCCAGCAGTTGCCACTGAACTTCCGCACAGTTGCCATCGCCGCGCAACAGCATCGAAATCGCCTCAGATGCAGAGAAGGCATCGAACAGGTAATCAACCGGAGGCCCGCAGGTGGGAACCTTATCTTCCGGTAGATTTTGCAGCCACAGCTGTTTAATTGAGAAATAACCGCCAATAGTGGCAGTTGCCGCAACAA
>JABBBF010000075.1:3460-5659 GCA_018607545.1 SAR92 clade bacterium
CAAGGGCAGCATAGATTTTTTGCCCCTTAGCCAGAGGGTTATGCAGCGCTGAAGCAAGGAAAATCACCCCGACAGCAATTACAAATACCCGTTGGGTGATGCACAGATAGCAGGGTTCAAGGCCCAGGTAATTTTGGAAATAGAAGACCGCAATGGCGATAAGAGCGGCACAGGTGCCAGCCATCAATAGATTAGTTGTTCGATTATCAGGCAGATTCAAGGTTTTCTCCCAATGTTTAGTCTAGGTTACCAGGCTGTCGCGATGGTAATAGGTAGCGAGAAAGTCATCAAACGAGAGAGTTTCCGACGCTTCAATCTGTTGTTGTTCTAGTTGTGATTGTGCCGCTAACTGCTGGTATTTTTCAATAACCTGGCTTGCCAATTTTTGGCTGCGGAAATACTCGCGGTGTTCAACAGCCTTGCGCATCGCCATACGGTAATAGGTTTCGTTGTGCTCCTGCATCTCGTCAAGCAGCATAGCAGCTGGTGTCAGGCTATTATCCTGCAAACGCTCGCCCATTATGGCAAGGGTCGCTTGATAGTCGTCGCCACCGTGGGCGCTGTCGAGCAGGGCAGCCACCGGCTGCATCTCCGCAACCAGATCCAGACCCCAATCGACCAGTTTGCGCTGTTTGTCGCCGTCGACAAGCTCAAGGTCAGGATTTCGTCCGTCAGCTACCGTGCGGCGCTGATTTTCGGTGATCTGCTGATATTCATTATTATTGGTTTTCGGGCTCTCCTTAAGCAGGCAGAACAGCAAAAAGGTATCCAAAAAGCGAATCGTCTCTCTGTCGATACCGCAGGCTGCCAGGGGATTTAAATCCACGCAGCGCACCTCGATATACTCAACGCCACTGCTCTGCAATGCTTCGAGAGGCGTTTCGCCGGAAGCCGCCGTTCGCTTGGGTCGAATCGGGCTGTAAAACTCATTTTCAATCTGCAGTAAATTGGTCGTCAACTGCTGATAATTGCCCTGACTATCCTTTAATCCCAAGTGCTCATAGGGCTTATAGGGCGTCTCAAGGGCTCCTTTAAGGGTTCTGGTGTACTGGGCAATATCGTTATAGCAGACAACCAGGGAGCCCTGAGCATCACTCTGGTAGCCCAGATTACCCATCCGCAAGGAGGTGGCATAGGGTTTGTGCAGACTGTGGCCGTCATTGCCGACCGGCACCAGATCGTGCTCGCGGTTGCGAACAAAACTTTTGCACACAGCAGGAGCAGCGCCAAACAGATACAGCAGCAGCCAGAAATAGCGGCGGAAATTGCGAATTAAAGCGAAATAACCTTCGGTTTTATAATCTTGCAGAGACTGCTGATTGCCTTCATCGGCCTGCAGCTTCTGCCAGAGTTCATCGGGAATAGAAAAATTGTAGTGAATGCCGGCAATAGTCTGCATCAGGCGGCCGTAGCGCTGCCCCAGGCCAAGGCGATAGACGGTTTTCATACGGCCAATATTGGAAGAGCCATACTCGCCTACCGGAATACTGCTGTCCTCGCCAAGCTGGCAGGGCATGCTATTCACCCACAGCAGCTCATCGCCGATATTCTCGTAGGTATAGCGGTGGATCTCTTCCAGCTCATTGAGCACCTGATCAATAGATGACGAGGGCGCAGTGATAAATTCCAGCAGCGCTTCAGAGTAGTCGGTGGTAATTGAAGGGTGGGTTAACGCCGAACCCAGCTCTTTGGGGTGGGGTGTTTGCGCTAACTGGCCGTCGGGCTCAACACGCAGGCTCTCTTTTTCGATACCACGGACAATATTACTGAGTAGAGACTTCTCTGCACCAGTGAGTAAAGCGAGGCGAGACTTAAGAGACAATCAAACGCTCCAAATCAAGCTGCGTCAGATTGAATAGTACTGGCAGAAGCAGAATTAGAGGCAGAGACGGTTGCAGCTGCAGCCTCTAAAAGCATAATCGGGCGTCCTTTTTTATCGGCCTCGCACTCGACAATTTGCGCGCGCAGATTGATATCTTTTGCGTTGAGTTCTATCAGTTGATTAAGGGCAATATCACGGTGTTTTGTATTAAAAACCAGGTTCGCATCTGAGCCATTCAGCCACTCAAGATCTTTGCCTAAAATGCTTTTATCGTGATTTTTTATAATGAAGATTTTCATGCCAATCCCGTGACAGTTAGCTTTATTTGCGGCACAGTGTAACTTATATCTGTAACTGTTCAAAAGGGAAAAACATGA
>JABBBF010000037.1:0-2376 GCA_018607545.1 SAR92 clade bacterium
AGTTGGGCAGCCCAAAAGCCATGGCAACCGCCAGCGCCAGAACCATAAAAATGGCAGCTAGAGGGTGGCGAAGAACAGTTTTTTGATAGAAATTAAGCAGTGCTGCAGACATGTATGTGTGCGTCCTTGAGGTCTATTCTTTTTGTGGCAGCTATTATGCGGTGTTGAGGGGCAAGATCATAGTGGGCGGAGGTTATTTGGAAAGTTTGCTATTTGGCAAATTTTTTATTGGCGATAACCACGCAGGGTATTGGTAGCAATGAAGCAATAACCAGATACCAGGAACCGCCAATAACGGCAATCAGAATGCCTAGCGATAGAATGCTGTATCCAATTAAGTTTGCAAAAGCCTTTGGATTGGAAACTTTTGATTCATCCCAGCCAGCAATTAATTCTCGCTTTTGTTTAACGGCTATTAGATAGCCGAGATCGATACAGGGTAAAGCTCCGCCCAATAGTAAGATAGTTAAACCTAAGGTTAATTTATCCATTTAGCTTTGTCCTTGTGGCGAATTAATCGAGTCCAACCTTTAAGAAGCCAAGGCTCGAAGAACAACATCCGGTTCTTTAGCAACCACGTTCAAAAGAACCAAGGCTGGACCTTGCGGATTTCGATCGCCTCGCTCCCAATGGCGGAGAGTACTAACACTGATGCCGAACGCAGAGGCGAATTCACTTTGCGACATACCGACCCTGGCGCGTATGTTTTTCACATCGACTGGCCCAAACTCGTGGACTACAGCTTTTTTAAGCTTGCCCTGAGAGTAATCAACGGCCTCAGAGAGACCCTGCTTAATACTTGAGAATGCGTCAGACATTTAAATCACCATAAATTTTAAGTAAAAGGCTGGTGAATTTAGCGAGTTCATTGCGCTCAGCTTTACTAAGATTCGCTTTTTCACCTTTACCAAATAGGGTTAGGAGGAAGAGTGGCATGGTACCGTTATGGTAATAATAAATAACCCTAACCCCGCCACTTTTACCCTTTCCTTTAGCAGACCAACGTAATTTCCGAATGCCTCCAGTTCCTTGCATGGCATCACCCGACTGTGGATGAAAGGCCAGGTAATTGATGATGCTGATCTTCTCTTCGTTCTTGAGCAAGTTTGATGCTTTTTTCTGGAATTCAGGAAGCTCAATGATGGTCTGCATAGGCTTAAGTGTAATCCATTGGATTATAGGGGGTCAATGATCGTATCTATACTGTGCGCATTTGCTTATATCTTTGAGGACTTATCAGCTTTAGTTCACGCCTTATTTAACTATTGTGAGGCTCTATTCATGAAATTAGGGTCTGAAATTAGAGTCAGCCTCAATTATGTTTGGTTTTGAATCTATGAATATTTGTGGGCCACGTATTAAACAAAGTCGTGAAGAATTAAAAATGACGCAGGCTGGGCCATGAAGGTAGACTTTGAAATAAAAATTGATCGTTCTGATATATCTGAAATTGAGCGAGGGGTTCGTGGCCTTAAAGACTATGAGCTATTCGCTATAGCTAAAATATTAGGTGTTTCTCCTGTTTGGTTGCTTTGCGGAGAAGAATAGGATTCATGTGTCTTAGCCTCTTAGCCTCTTAGCCTCTTAGCCTATGGCTTAGTTAGTCAAAATCTATCAAACCTTTCTGGATGGCTCTATAAACTGCATTGACCTGAGATCGCGAGCCAAACATCTCCTTTGCCATAGCCATATGTTTATTAGCCGTGTCTATGCTGATGCATAGTTTATCGGCAGCCTGACTGAGATTTAAATCAAATTTGGCCATAATGGTAAGTAATCGTATAGGTTTTGGGTTTTTTCGCGGCGCGGGGTTATGGCGTTTAAATTTATTTTCATAGACACGTATAGCGGTGTCTCCCAGTAAATGTAAAACCGCACCACAGGATTCAGTAAGCGCCATAAATTCTTTTGCGGTTGCACCCTTTGCCATTAGGGAGAAGAGCAAGCTCTCTTTACTAGCTTTATATGGCATTAGATACGCGTTATTAAATTCAAATTTCTTGTACAGCGCGATTATTTTCAGATTCTTCGCGAAGATGTGAGTTAGAAGCTGGCTATCCTCAATTATCTGCTGGATATCTGAATGGTAAAAATGGCTGGTATTATCTGTTTTGAGATAGTCCAGTGCCATATCGTAGTTATCAAGCGTCTGGCTCTGATAGCAGGCCAATAGCTCTTTGGGAAGTGAGGTTAAAAGGAAGTGGGGCCTATGGTTTTGGGAGCAGCCTATAAAAGCAAAGTCAGTCAATCCGAACTGACTAAAGATATTTAGCAGACGTTTTCTGAGATCATCGGGGTTTTTTGAGGCGACTAGCTGTTTAACAAACCCAATATGGTTGTTTAGCTCTTCCAAGCTTAGATCCTGATCAAAGCTAG
>JABBBF010000037.1:2386-5646 GCA_018607545.1 SAR92 clade bacterium
ATTTTCTTGATCTAGGTAAATATCTTCCTTTTTATCTGGTTGCATAATCTCTCATCCCGCTGAGTGACGAAATCAAAATGCCGCATATATAAGGCATTTTCAAGTGGTAGTTTGACTGAGTTTGATTGTGATCAAGAAAGGTTTACGGCGACTTAGTCTGCGAAGAAAGGTCTTGGTATTGGTAATCCGCTGGCGGTTTGAAAAGCTTTAAATTTTGCTCATTCTGGGCTATTAATAAAATTGAGGAAGAACTGTAATTCCGTATATATCCAGTGGACTAGAGATTCGGATTGGCTGAATCTTACGCGCATGAAATTTAAGGAAATAAGTTACAAAAGTGGGCTTGGAAAATATCTCAGGGAAGCTAGAAAAGAAGTGGGACTGAGCCAAGAAGAATTTGCCGCTAAGATAGAGATTAATCGAACCTACTACGGCAATCTTGAGCGCGGCGAGAACAGTGTTAGCATTGATAAACTTCAGAAAATTTCCAGAGTATTAGATATTCCACTGTCAGAACTATTCAGGCAGGTAGAAAAGCAAGAGATAAGCTTGTTATTTATTGACTAAAAAGCGTGCTCAATTTCTTCACTGCCAGGCTATTTTTAAGTGTCGCATATTCAGGAACCCCATTTTTATAAGGCGGATAATCCTCGGCCGCCTGTCCCACCGCATAGGCCTGTTCCGCATCAGTTTTTGAAGCGATATGTCTTGCCGAGCGCTGCAGATAATCGGCAAGTGCATAGTGGTATTTATAGCCCAGAGCTTTTTTAACCATACTGGCCAGTGTTGGGGCAACGCCGCCGAGCTGTTGGTGGCCAAAGGCATCTTTATGGATTGAGCCTGAGATCAGTGCGCCATCGGCATAGCTGGCACCTTCGGAGGCGACCACGACGCAGTAGCCTTTTTGGTTAACTGTCTCTTCGACTTTGGCGATAAATTGTTCCCGGGAAAAGGGGATTTCCGGGAAGATAATAATATGCGGCGGGTCACCGGCTTTTTCCGCGGCCAGGCCTCCGGCGGCGGCGATCCAGCCAGCGTGGCGGCCCATCACTTCGAGAATAAATATTTTTGTGGATGAGACGCACATGGAGGCGATATCCAGGCTGGCTTCTCTGGTAGAGACTGCGACATATTTGGCGACGGAGCCAAAACCGGGACAGCAGTCGGTGTGGGGCAGGTCATTGTCGATGGTTTTGGGGATATGGATGGCCTGAATTGGATAGCCCATCTGCTCGGAGATCTCCGAGACTTTTAGGCAGGTATCGGCGGAGTCGCCGCCGCCGTTGTAAAAGAAGTAGCCTATATCATGGGCTTTAAATACTTCTATCAACCGCTGGTATTCTGCATCGCTGTCATGAATATCTTTCATCTTGTAGCGGCAGGAGCCAAAGGCACCGCCGGGAGTGTATTTGAGGGCGGCGATCGCGGCGGGAGACTCGAGGTTGGTATCGATCAGTTCTTCATGGAGTGCACCGAGAATGCCATTTTTACCGGCATACAGGGTTCCAATTTTATCGCTGTTGGCGCGGCAGGTTTCGATCACAGCGCAGGCGGAGGCGTTGATTACTGAGGTGACGCCGCCGGACTGTGCGTAGAATGCATTTCTCTTGCCCATAAAAAACTTCCCTTCTTTTTGAGTAGTTGGCTAGATAATTTCTAGCCGATTTTAAATCCGTTTAAGACCCTATGGTAATCGTTTAGGACGCGCCCGGTAAGTGGTATTTAGAGCCCAATGGGCAACTGCAGCGAAAAGCTGATTTCTGAATAGCTGCTGTTTTGATAATTGTGATTGGGCTGGTGAATATATTCAGCGCGGGCGGAGGCGGTGGCAAGACCCCAGGCAAACTGGTAGTTCATTTCCAGTTGCTGTTCGCGGCCCTGGGGGTGCAGGTCGATGGCGACAGTTTGGTAGATAACCTGGCGGTTGATAGTTCTGCCGCTGGCCAGTTGCAGGCTGGCCTGTCCGCGCTCAATACGCAGGGGCTGGGCGAGGTAGATACTCAGCTGGTCATTATGTTGCCAGACTGAGTGGCCAGTTAGTCCCAGGGACCATGAGCTGCTGACGATCGAGTTGTCCAGATTGAGCAGGCCGTCATTTGTGCCCTGCCCTAAACCGGAGTCGGTAGTGCCGCTGTAGATGGCAAAAAGGCCCTGCCAGTTTTCCCTGATTTGCAGATGGCCATTGATCCCAGCGAAATAGGTTTCGCTGTTTTCGAGCTGGCCCAGTGCGCTGCCAAGTTCGGTGCCGAGGAAGGTGTCGCGCTCATTAACAAAACCACTCTGGATACTTAGTCCCAGAGCTTGATCGTCAATAGTCAGGCTGTATTCCATCATAGCGCCATTGCCGCGATGTTCGCTGACCGGTTGAAAGCGATTCCAGCTGGCGGAACCTTCGAAAACCCCCAACCGTAATTTTCCATCGCCCAGCGCAATGGCGCCGCCGCTGCTCCAGCCATTGCGGGCAAAGCGCAGCCAGGGTGCGGCAAAGCTGCTGTCATCATTGGTGGTGGCCGGTGTAACAAAGGAATCGGCATAGACACCAAAGAACCAGCCGGGGTTGGCATTAATGCCGGCAAAGCGTTCGCCACCCTGGCTATTTTGCGCTTGCAGGGCAAAGTAATCTGGCCGCATCTGATCGCTGGGGTTGTCTGTATAAAAACCTGAGCTGTTGTTGCGCTGCCAATGGTCGATAGCTGCACCGACCTGAATTCTTCTGCCGCCTTCAAGTTGCTCTGTGCGGTGACGCAGGGTCGAAGCTTTGGATGATGTTGGACTGTTACTAATCAAGGCACTGGCACTCTGGAAAAATGGAAAGCCGAGTTCATCAAAGACGGCCATATTGTGGTCGCTAAGCGCGCTTTGCAGGCTGTTGCCAAGGGCGCCGCCGAAGGTGCTGATACTGCTTTGATTAAGTGACACCAACCCGCTGTCGAGGCTGTCACCAGAGGCGACTGCGATTGCGCCGACTGGGCGAGTGGCGGTATCCAGATCCAGCAGTCCCTGACCATAGATACTGCTGTCGCCGTAGATGCCGGTTTTATTGGCTGTTACCAGCAGGCGGTTGACCAGTTCATGGTTGCCAACGCTGGGAAACATCTGCTTTAACAGTGCCAGTGAGCCGCTGACCAAGGGCGCGGCGAAAGATGTGCCTAGGGTGCCGGCGTAATAATCACTGTTGGGTTCGCCATCTATTGGCGGGGTGCTTGGTCCCCAGATAATTTCGTCGTTATCAAAGTTACCGTCGTTGTTGGCATCGCCAC
>JABBBF010000112.1 GCA_018607545.1 SAR92 clade bacterium
TCTCCTCAAAGGCAGCAATAATCTCATCGGCACCAGCGGGCTTGCAGAGGTAGTTGGTAGCCCCCATTTTTATCGCCTCTACCGCAGTTGAGATACTGGAGTAGCCAGTGAGAATAACCACTTCAAGATCCGGCTGTATTTCACGCAATTGCTGCAAGATAGATAGGCCTGACTCGCGCTCAAGTTTTAAATCTAGAACCACCCGATCAATTGGTGTATTAGAGCACTGAGCTAAAGCCTGCTCACCATTGATCGCAGTGACCGCCTGATTGCCGCGGCGAGCCAATACTTTGGCTAAAACCGAGCTAAACACCCCGTCGTCATCGACCAGTAAATAATTCATTGTGCGCCGGCCTCAAGAGGTAAGAGAATGCGCGTCAAGGTACCGCCTTTGTCATCGCTGGCGGCGACATTTTGCAGGCTTACCGAGCCACCAAATCTCGTCAGTGTTGCCTGGGATAAAAACAGGCCAAGCCCCAGACCATCGGCTTTATCGGTGACAAAGGCCTCTCCCAAACTGTCCATTTTCCCTCGATCTAGCCCGGCACCATAGTCGCGGATATCAATAGTCGCCCTATCAGTATTCCAGCTGAGATCCACATCAACATGGGTACTGGCATCGGCAGCATTGTTAAGCAGATTGAGGATCGACTGGGCGATAGTGGGGTGAAATACAGCTACGCTATCAATGGAATCCGAGAAGTGAATATTGGCTTTAAGGGTAGGGCGCATCAACTGCCAGCGCTCCAGAACCCTGGCAAAATAGTTCTGCACTGACTGGCCTTCAAGTCGGCTGGATTGAGATTCCTCAGCGGTTGTCAGTAGTTGTTTTAAGGTGGTTTTGCACTGATCTATCTGCTGATTGAGCAGGCTGAGGTCGGATTTATTCAGGTTGCCGTCTGTTATTTCAGAGGCCATCATTTCATCGACAATCAGCTTCATTGTATTGAGGGGGGTGCCCAGTTCATGGGCTGTACCGGCGGCCAGTGTGCCCACTGCGAGCAGCTGTTCATCGCGCAGTTGCGCTTCGCGCTGTAGGGCAATTTCCTGCTGCTGTATTTTCAGTGCCGAGGCCATACGGCTGATAAAGTAGATAATAATCCCCGCGCTAATCGCGAAGTTAGCCCACATCCCCAGTATATGCAGGCTGTTATTGCCGCCACCATGATGCTGGTGGGCTGGGGCAATAGCGGCGATCGGCATATAAAATTTCAGCAGCAGGCTGTAGGCGGCCATGGCGGCAAGCGCAACAAAAATACTGTAGCGCCGCGACAATGTGATCGCGGCAATACTGATCGGAATTAGATAGTAAGAGATAAACGGATTTGAGGCGCCACCACTAAAATAGAGCAGCAGTGAAAAGAATAGTATATCGGTCAGCAGGTGGACAAAAAATTCATTGTCAGTAATCGGCACCTGCATACGGCTGCGCTGCCAGGTCGCAGCGGTTACCGAGGCATAGACAGCCAAAACCAGGGTAATGGCAGTGGCGGGCAGTCCAATTGGACTGATTTGGGTGAAATAGATCAGTGCCGCAATTTGCCCGAGTAGGGCCACAGCTCTAATTGAACTAAGGCGAATAAGATTTTGCCTGACCGCTGAATGGGTCTGCTGATAAGCGTCTTTTGTCATCCGCAAATGGTATCAGAAATAGCTTATAAAATTGCCCGCGGCGTTGTTAATCGTTTAAAAAACGTTACTATGGGCGCCTAAAAACACCAATGAGTAAATTCTATGCAACCTCTCTCTGATGATCTTCAGGAAAATCTCGACCGCATGATTGTTGAATGCCTGGAAAATGGTTGTGTCTGGGGTTTACAGGACGCCGATGAAAACTGGGCGCTGGTCGGTTCTACGGACAATGAATCTATCGATGTTATCCCTTTCTGGTCTGACCGTGAATTGGCTGAGGCGCTGTGTAATGGCGACTGGGATATTTACAAGCCGGTGGCCATAGAGATGGAAGAGTTTCTCGATGACTGGCTGCCAGGTATGCACAGCGATGTGTTGATGGTTGGCGTTAACTGGAGTGCAGATCTTGAAGGCCAGGAATTTGAGCCGCTGGATCTACTCGAAGAATTTGAAGCTGAATTAGATTAAATTAGAATTAAATTAAAAGCCGTTCATAAAAAACTAATAATATTAAAAGTGAGCTAGATTCGAAATGTTTTTAAACCCCTATCACAGTGCCAATAATACAAAAATAATAATCAGTGCCGAGCAGGGTAGTAGTTTCGCAAAAGATATCAGCAATGATTTTAATCCGATTCACGATCCGGGCAGCAAGCGTTTCTGTGTCCCCGGCGATCTGCTCTTTGCATTGGTATTGGGTCGATATGGTATCAGCGAGAAGATGACGTTTAATTTTGCCGGTATGGTTTCGGCAGATACAGAGCTGTGCTTTCCAGAATCTCCCGGCGATCATTTTAAGATTGTCGATGGTCGTGAAAAGTCTTATCTGGAAGTGTCACGCAGTGGGCAAGTATCAGATAATGCGGCGGCGATTGAGAGCCTGACCAAAAATTATGTCTACTTCTCCGGTCAGAATTTCCCCCATCTGCTGGTGCCGATTATGGCTGAACACAATATCATGATTAATCCCCAGCGCCCGCTGGTGATCTATGATTCCATGTCACTGCAGTTTGATACTCTGGATTTAAAAGAGCCGGCTGTTGAGTTTGTCGGCCACAGCTTTAAAGCTGAGGGCAAGCGCGGTGATGTGCAGTTTGAATTGCGTTTGATGGATCAGGGTAAACAGGTTGGAAGTGGCGTAAAGACGCTAATTCTCAGTGGTCTGCGGGAATATCAGCAGGAAGCTGTAGACGGCATGGTTGACGGCTATCAGGCCAGTAAAGATAGCTACTTAGAGCCCGCATAGCCCGTATAGAGAGAACCCGCATAAATAGCGGTTCCAAGCTTCCTTTAACTAGTCTAATTTTCACCAACTTAATTTAGCATATCCTTTAAGAAGTGCCCGGTGTGTGACCCCTTGATGGTCGCCACCGTTTCCGGGGTTCCCTCGGCAATAATCTGCCCGCCACCAGAGCCACCCTCTGGCCCAAGATCAACAATCCAGTCTGCGGTTTTAATCACATCCAGGTTGTGCTCGATCACCACCATAGTATTGCCCTGGTCGCGCAGACGATGCAGAACTGCCAATAGCTGTTCAATATCGTGGAAGTGCAGGCCGGTGGTTGGCTCATCGAGAATATACAGGGTCTTGCCTGTGTCTCGTTTCGAGAGTTCTTTCGACAGCTTAATACGCTGGGCTTCACCACCGGAAAGAGTGGTCGCAGACTGGCCGAGCTTAATATAGGAGAGGCCGACATCCATCAGCGTCTGCAACTTTCGCGCGACCGCTGGAATAGCATCGAAAAACTCCCGGGCATCTTCCACGGTCATATCCAGCACCTGGTGAATATTCTTGCCTTTAAAGTGAATATCCAGAGTCTCACGGTTATAGCGTTTACTCTTGCAGACATCGCAAGACACATAGATATCTGGCAAAAAGTGCATCTCAACCTTGGTTACCCCATCACCCTGACAGGCTTCACAGCGTCCGCCCTTAACATTAAAGCTAAAGCGTCCGGGGTTATAGCCTCGCGAGCGGGCTTCCTGGGTGGCTGCAAACAGTTCACGAATCGGCGTAAAGATACCGGTGTAGGTGGCCGGGTTTGAGCGTGGGGTACGACCGATTGGGCTCTGATCAATATCGATACATTTATCCAGCTGGTTGAGGCCGGTAATCTCTTTATGGGGCGCAGATTTTAATGTTGTCGCCTTGTTCAGGGTCACTGCCGCTGCCGGATAGAGAGTCTCGTTGATCAGCGTTGATTTACCGGAACCGGAGACACCGGTAATACAGGTAAGCAGGCCAATTGGAATCTGTAGATCGACATCCTGCAGGTTATTGCCGCAGGCTCCAGTGACATTGATAAATTTACCTTTGTTTTGATTGCGCTCAGCTGGAACAGCAATACCCCGCTTGCCGGAGAGAAATTGTCCGGTGACTGAGTTGGGGTTGCTCTTAATCTGTTTGGCGCTGCCCTCGGCAACTATCTGGCCGCCGTGTACGCCGGCGCCTGGTCCTATATCGACGATATAATCCGCCGCGG
This sequence comes from SAR92 clade bacterium, assembly GCA_018607545.1. The sequence goes on from JABBBF010000112.1 coordinate 4,116, forward strand.
CAATCGCCTCTTCATCATGTTCGACAACAATCACTGTATTACCCAAATCGCGAAGGCGGACCAGGGTTTTTAAGAGTCTCTCATTATCGCGCTGATGCAGTCCGATAGAGGGTTCGTCGAGAATATACATGACGCCAACAAGGCCGGCACCGATCTGGCTGGCCAGGCGAATACGCTGGGCTTCACCGCCAGACAGAGTATCAGCGCTACGATTAAGAGACAGGTAGTTAAGACCTACATCGACCAGAAAGCGAAAGCGCTGTTGAATCTCTTTAATAATTTTTTCGGCGATCTCGCCCTGGCGGCCCTCGAGCTGAAGTTCATCGAAGTAATCGCAACATTCACCCACTGGCATACAGACAATATCTTCCAGTCGTCGGTCGTCGACAAAGACATGGCGCGCGGATTTGCGCAGCCTAGTGCCCTGACATTCCGGGCAGTGGGAGCTGGTCATATATTTGGTCAGCTCCTCGCGCACCGAGGTGGACTCGGTCTCCCGGTAGCGGCGCTCCATATTATTGATCACACCTTCAAAGGTGTGCTCGCGGCGAAACATAGTGCCGCGATCATTGACGTAGCTAAAGGTGATCTCTTCTTCGCCACTGCCGTAGAGCACTTTCGACTGATGTTCTTCAGATAGATTCTGCCAGGGCGAATCAATATCAAAATCGTAATGAGCGGCCAGCGAGGAGAGCATATTGTAGTAATACAAGGTGCGTCGATCCCAGCCGCGAATAGCGCCCTCAGAAATTGATGCCTCCGGGTGCTGAATCACTCGATCGACATCAAAGAACTGTTTCATGCCCAGACCATCGCAGGTCGGGCAGGCGCCCACTGGATTGTTAAAAGAGAACAGTCGCGGTTCCAGTTCATTGAGGCTGTAGTTGCACACCGAGCAGGCAAACTTTGCCGAGAACATCTGGTCTGGCTTGTCCTCATCCATATAGCTGATGGCCGCCAGACCCTCGGCCAGAGTCAGTGCAGTTTCAAAGGACTCGGCAAGACGCAGACCCATATCCGCCTTTACCTTAAAGCGGTCGACAACAACTTCGATATTGTGTTTTTGCTTTTTATTTAAGGCCGGTGCTTCATCCAGATCGCAGACCAGACCATCAATTCTGGCGCGGATAAACCCTTGGCGACGCAGGCTCTCAAAAAGGTGCAGATGCTCACCTTTGCGACCTTTAACGATCGGTGCCAGAAGCATCAGTTTGGTATTTTCAGGCATTGCCAGAACCTGGTCGACCATCTGGCTGACAGTCTGCGCCTTCAGCGGCTGGTTGTGATCTGGACAACGCGGCTCACCGGCACGGGCAAATAGCAGGCGCAGGTAATCGTAGATTTCGGTAATTGTACCCACGGTCGAGCGCGGGTTGTGGGAGGTAGATTTTTGCTCAATGGAGATCGCGGGGGAGAGTCCCTCGATATGATCTACATCGGGCTTTTCCATCATCGACAGGAACTGTCGAGCATAGGTCGATAGCGACT
>JABBBF010000219.1 GCA_018607545.1 SAR92 clade bacterium
TCACCGCACTTTTTGCACGGTGAGCCATCGGCGAAGATCTTTTTAACCATTGTTATAGTTGGAGTGGTCATGGCGCTTACTTCTGTATGTTCACAGCGTGCAGGCCACATTCTTTCAATGTCGCTTCTTCCCACCACCAGCGACCTTCACGTTCGTGCTGACCAGGGCCAGTTGGACGTGTGCAGGGTTCGCAGCCGATGCTGATAAAGCCTTTGTCGTGAAGCTCGTTGTAGGGAACATTGTTCTCGCGTATGTAGTCCCACACCTGCTTGGATGTCCAGTTCGCAAGCGGGTTGAACTTGGTTAATTTGTCGTCAGGACGGGCAAAGGCTTTATCGTCCTGAATAACAGGAACGGCGGCACGTGTGCCTGGGCTCTGATCACGGCGCTGGCCGGTGATCCATGCATCTACAGTCAGCAGCTGCTTGCGCAGTGGGGCGATTTTGCGGATACCACAGCACTCTTTATGGTCGCCGTCGTAAAAGCTGAAAAGACCTTTTTCTACAACTAGTTTTTCAACCCGGCTGGCCTCTGGGTAGACTACATCTATATTGATGCTGTAGTGCTTGCGCACCTGCTCAATAAAGCGGTAGGTCTCTGCGTGCAGTCGACCAGTGTCAAGTGAGAACACCTGCAGGTCTTTGCGAATTTTATAGGCCATATCAATCAGCACCACATCTTCAGCACCGCTGAATGAGATGGCGATATTGTCGTGATTCTCCAGAGCGTATCTGAGGATTTCCTGTGGTGTCTGTACTGCCAGTTCGCTGTCAATATCGACAATGTTAGTGATGCTGCCCATTTATTATTTATCCGACCGGTTGAAAGGGGCGGCACTATAGCAAATGCTTAGTCAGTATAAAAATAATAAGCAGCTATAGACTTATAACTTTTTGTTTTAGCCTCTGGTAATTGCGCCGCTCTTTGTAACCACGTAAAGTGCGGATCAAATTGATTGGGGAGTAGGATCTGTGGAAATTGCATGTTTAGATTTAGAGGGTGTGCTGGTACCGGAAATATGGATTGCCTTTGCTGAAAAGACTGGTATAGAAGCGTTAAAGAAAACCACACGGGATGAGCCAGATTACGATGTATTGATGCGGTATCGATTGGATATCTTGCGCGAGAACGGTCTCGGCTTAAATGAAATCCAAGAGGTTATTGCCACCCTTGAACCATTGCCTGGTGCCAAAGAGTTTATCGATTGGTTGCGCGAGCGTTTTCAGGTGGTGATTCTGTCGGATACTTTTTATGAGTTTGCCAGTCCGCTGATGAAGCAGCTGGGCTATCCAACACTGCTCTGCCATAAACTGGAGAGCGCTGATGATGGCATGGTGGTCAATTATCATCTGCGTCAGGTCAATCCTAAACGTCAGGCGGTTGTTGGTTTTAAGAGCATGTATTACAGAACTATTGCTGCTGGTGACTCTTACAACGATACAACTATGCTGGCTGAGGCTGACGCTGGTATTCTGTTCCACGCGCCAGACAATGTCATCAATGAGTTTCCGCAGTTTCCAGCGGTACAGACCTTCGATGATTTAAAAAGAGAGTTTATCCGTGCCAGCAACCGTGATTTAAGCTTATAGAGATTGTTATTGGCCCGATTTAAGTTTCTAATAGGCCGTACCAACGCACATCGATATAATTGTAAATATGAATAGCAAAACCTCCAGTGCAGATCGAATCCGAGAAAAGAAAAAGCTCTTTCTGAATCGTGAGCAGAAGATTATCGATGCTGCACTCGCGCTATTTCTCTCCGAGGGTATAGATCGGGTTACGGTTTCCAGTATTGCGGTTAAGGCCGGGATTGGTAAGGGGACTGTCTACAAACACTTTCTGACTAAAAACGAGATCCTCGTGCGCATTATGCTCGACTACGAAAAGAGCATTACCCACACTCTGGCCGCTGGGATTACCAAGGCCGAGGCTGGTGAGTCAGGTGCCGCGGCCAAGGCATATTTTGAGTCACGGCTGCAGCGCCCGGAACTTGATCGGCTGGTTCAGCACCTTGAAGTACGGTTGATTGACTGCGAGGATATTGCACCCCAGTTGGACGAGTTGCACAAGATGCGGCGCTCTAATGAAGATTCCCTCAACAGCATGATTACCCGACTGATTGATCGCGGTGTGCTCGAGGATGTTCCTCCCCATTACCATTATCTTGCCTGCTGGGCACTGGCGCAGGGTGCGGTTGAGCTGTGCTTTAGTCGCAGCTGGAACTACCGCTTAGATAGTGAGGATCTGATGAAGTTTATTACCGGTGTCGGTGTCACCATTGGTAATAGGGGCCAGTATCGGGATCCTTCCACGCTTTCCAACTCCAAATCCAGCTCCAAATCTAGCTCTCAATCCAGTCCAGGAAAATCCTAACTGCTGTGGCCTCCAACCAGCTGGATAAGCTGTTCTCTGATCTGCTTACCTCTCAGCAGCAGTCTGTAAATTCTCTTCCCCCGGTACATCTTTGGAATCCACCTCTCAGTGGTGATATGGATATAGTGATAGATCGAGAGGGTCGCTGGATTCACGAGGGTGGCGAGATTAAACGCGCCGAATTGATAAAGTTGTTTGCGTCGATTTTAGTTCACGAAGGGGATCAGTACTTTCTGGTAACCCCGGTTGAGAAATGGCGCATTAAAGTTGATGTGGCGCCGCTGTTTGTTGTCTCTGCAAGCCTTGAAAACAGAGAGGGTCAGCAGGCTATTATCTTAACCACTTTGACGGGGGATATTGTTGTGGTGGATAGGGCTCATCCGATTTCGCTGGTGGAACAGTCTGGTCAACCATTGCCTCAGGTGATTGTTAGAAATAATCTACCGGCCCTTATCAGTCGCAATGTCTATTACCAGTTGATCGACTGGGCTCTTGAAGAGACCTATAAGCAAACAGATAAGCTGTATATAACAAGTATGGGTGAGCGGTTTTTGTTGGGGTTGGGTTAGCTGGAACAGTGCTCTAACCCAAAAGATCCCTCGTCACTAGGTTCTGTCGGGATGACAGCTTACAAAACATCCCGCAGGTTTGCCCTCGATCACACCTGCGGAGTGAGAGTTAAAGTCTGGGGATACCTTAAGATCAGTCAGGCTCCGTTTATGGTTTAGATATTTTCAGATTGAGTGAGCAACTGTTTGAGCAACGCGAGTTTTGTGAACGCTGAATATATCTAAACCATGGAGCCGATCTTAAGGTATCCCCAGACTTTAACTCGGATTTATACACCAAACGCAAACTACCCCAACCCCAAGATACTTGCCCCAGCAATCGCTGAGGTGACGTTTCTTCACCAGTATGGCGAAAGAAACTGCCGTCATTCCAGCGGGCCAGCTACATCGCCGGATAATTCGGCCCACCAGATCCCTCCGGCACAACCCAGTTAATATTCTGGCTGGGCTCTTTGATATCACAGGTCTTACAGTGCACACAGTTTTGCGCGTTGATCTGAAAGCGCTTGCTGCCGTCATCATTGGCGACCACTTCATAGACACCGGCAGGGCAGTAGCGTTGGGCTGGCTCATCGTATAACTCAAGATTCTTACTGATCGGCAGTTGCGGATCAGCTAATACCAGATGGCAGGGCTGGTCTTCTTCATGGTTGGTATTAGACAAAAATACCGAAGAGGCCTTATCAAAACTTAGCACGCCATCGTATTTGGGATAATTGATTTTGGCGCACTCACTGGCGGGTTTTAAGGTCTCGTGATCAGCGACAGGATCGGACATTGTCCATGGCAACAGGCCATTAAAGATATTGATATCAATAAAGGCATAGGCGGAACCAAGGATATTGCCAAACTTGTGTTGGGCCGGGCCAAAGTTACGCTGCATATGTAGTTCTTTGTAAGCCCAGGAGTTCTTGTAGGCCTCGGCATATTCGATCAGGTCAGTGTGGCTCTGTTCTGCAGCCAGAGCCGTTGCAACGGTTTCCGCGGCAACCATACCGGATTTCATCGCGGTGTGGCTGCCTTTAATTTTAGCAAAGTTAAGGGTTCCGGCATCATCGCCTACTAGCAGGCCACCGGGGAATGACATCTTCGGCTGTGACTGCAGTCCGCCCTTTGACAGCGCTCGTGCACCGTAGGTAAGTCGCTCGCCACCCTCAAGGTGTGCAGCAATCTGTGGATGATGTTTGTAGCGCTGGAACTCATCGTAGGGGCTGACATGGGGGTTGGTGTAGGAGAGATTGGTAATCAAGCCTACGGCAACCGTATTGTCTTCGAGATGGTAGAGAAAGCCACCGCCGAGGGATTTACTTTCATTTAACGGCCATCCTGCAGAGTGAACTACCAGGCCGGGCTGATGCTGTTCTGCTGGCACTTTCCACAGTTCTTTAATACCGATACCGTAATGTTGGGGGTCTTTGCCTGTGTCGAGCTGGTATTTAGCGATGAGCTCTTTACCCAGATGTCCGCGGCAGCCTTCGGAGAATAATGTGTATTTGGCGCGAAGTTCCATACCCTGCATATACGAGGCTTTGTGTTCGCCATTATGGCCAATGCCCATATCGCCGGTGGCAATGCCTGTTACTTCACCGTTTTCACCGTAGAGAACTTCTGCGGCGGCAAAGCCTGGGAATATCTCTACGCCAAGGTTTTCTGCCTGCTCGGCCAGCCAGCGGCACAGTTTTCCCAGACTGATAATATAGTTGCCCTTGTTATGCATGGTTTTCGGGGCAAAGAGGTTGGGGACTTTGATGCTTTTTTCCGGATCATTAAAAATGTAGATTTTATCACCGGATACCGGTGTCAGCAGCGGGGCGCCAAGTTCTTTCCAGTCGGGAAACAGCTCATTGAGAGGCGTGGGTTCAAATACAGCGCCGGAGAGAATATGGGCACCGACTTCAGAACCTTTTTCAACAACACAGACCGAGATATCTGGGTTAACCTGTTTCAGGCGACATGCAGCTCCCAGTCCCGAGGGACCTGCGCCGACGACAACCACATCATAATCCATATATTCTCGTTCCATGCTTCTTCTCCAACCATTGATTTGAATATTCCCAGGTGATTTTACTGGGATTAATAAAGCATAACTATTTTCCAGATAAATAACCGCAATTTATAAGTCTGGCGTGCTATTCAAGTTGACTCGCTGGTCGTATTCCATGACTGACGGAGCCCCCCGCATGCTTGATTTGAATACTCTGGTTAGGCACTATGATTGCCAATAGTTGCAGGCAGGGTTATTTTTTCTAGCAGCGCCGTAATAGCTTAACTAAGCTATCTAACAAATAAACTAAACCAAATTAATGCAAGCAAAAGGAAATCCATGAAAATTCTGGTAGCCGTAAAACGCGTCGTTGATTACAACGTCAAGGTTAGACCCAAGTCTGATGGAACAGATGTCGACTTGGCCAATGTCAAAATGTCTATTAACCCATTCTGTGAAATTGCCGTTGAAGAGGCTGTGCGCCTTAAAGAAAAGGGCACTGCCACTGAGATCGTTGTCGTTTCTGTTGGCCCTCAGCAGTCCCAGGAGCAGTTGCGTACAGCGCTGGCGCTGGGTGCCGATCGCGCTATTCTGGTCAATAGCGATGAATCCCTCGAGCCATTGGCGATTGCCAAATGCCTTAAGGCGGTTTGTGATTCTGAATC
>JABBBF010000228.1:0-1545 GCA_018607545.1 SAR92 clade bacterium
TTTACACTCACCGATGGCGCGCTGCGACTGCTGGTGGTGCTGTTTTTCCACGGGCTTGGCTTTAGCCCTCTGGAGATTGCCGGCCTATTTTTACTCTATGAATTTTTTGGCGTGGTTACCAACCTGCTCGGTGGCTGGCTGGCCACGGCCATAGGCTTAACGATCACTATGCAGCTGGGCCTGGCGCTGCAGATTGTCGCCCTCTGTATGCTGCTGGCCGACAGTTCGATGTTAACTGTCGCCTATGTGATGGTTGCCCAGGCGCTGTCCGGTATCGCCAAAGACCTCAATAAAATGAGCGCCAAGACCAGTATTAAATCCCTGGTTCGCGACGATCAGCAAAACCGCCTCTACCGCTGGATCGCTGTGCTTACCGGCTCCAAAAATGCCCTCAAGGGTATTGGCTTTTTCCTCGGCGGCTGGCTGCTTGCCACTATCGGCTTTCAGGGTGCGGTGGGCACAATGGCTGCGCTGCTGGCAATGGTGCTGCTGTTGAGTCTGCCGCTGCTGGATCGCACTGCAGGGGTCGCCAAACAGCGTAGTAAATTCACCGAGTTATTTTCCAAAAGTGCTGCGATCAACCGCCTTAGTGCTGCGCGCTTTTTTCTCTTTGGCTCCAGGGACATCTGGTTTGTTGTGGCGCTACCCCTGTTTTTGCAGACTGAGCTGGACTGGAGTTATATGCAGGTCGGCAGTCTGTTGGCGGCATGGATTATTGGCTATGGCATTGTGCAAACTCTGGCACCCAAGGTCACCGCTGCATCGGGCAAGACTGCCTTTGAGTGGGCCGCCGCTATCTGCATACTGCCCGCACTTATAGCGACAGGACTGTACCTTGGCTGGAATGCTGAAATTTTAATTGTTGCCGGGCTGCTGACTTTTGGCGCTCTTTTTGCGATTAACTCCTCAATTCACTCCTACCTGATAGTCTCCTATGCCCGTGAAGATGGCGCCTCACTGGATGTGGGTTTTTACTATATGGCGAACGCCGCAGGTCGATTGGTAAGTACATTGCTATCCGGATTGATCTATCAATATTACGGTCTGGCAGCTTGCCTGATAGGCTCTTCAATAATGCTTATTGCAGCAGTGGTTATCTCTCGAAAACTACCCCGCTAGAACCCCTATAACCTTTTACTGGCACCCTTTAGTCTGCTAGTGTGCATCCTTTGAAATTTAACCGTTTAAACACACACATTAACAAAAGAAAGCCAATTCTATGACTAATGAAAAAGATACGGAAATGGATCCCAACGGTCTGTTTCGCGAGGAAAACTTTACCGATCAAAAGTTGGGCACCATTCGCAAACTTGTTCCCATTAAAGCCGATGGCAGTGATGACCCTGATCGCGAGACCACCTTTTTTGGCGCCGCTCAGGTGATGACGCCGATGGGTGCACTTCCCCTAAACTTTCAGCTCGATGGCAATACCATTGGTGAAGCGGCCAGTGACTTTGCCGGCAAGGCACAGATCGCCGTCGAAGAGGCCGGTAGAGAACTGGAAAAAATGCGCCGAGAACAGGCTTCACAGATTGTTGTACCCGG
>JABBBF010000228.1:1645-5579 GCA_018607545.1 SAR92 clade bacterium
AGCACAATAATGTCCACCGGCTGATCGGGGTTGGCAGCACAGTCCATCACATCAATCGCCAGCCCCACATCCCAGTCGCCTTTGGCCGAGCCATCGCTGCGCTGAATATAGGGTTTTAATTTCACATCAAAACCAATCTCTCGCAATACCTGCTGAAAGCCCCTTTGCCCCGGATCATTGCGCTCAATAGCATAGGCGTTTGCGACAACAATCTCGCCCTGCTCCCCGAGCCTTCGCCACAGTTCACGATAATTAAAGTGACAGGAAAACTGCTCTCTAACCGTGTAATAGATATTTTGCACATCGACAAAAACAGCAATTTTTTTCACTGGACTACCCTTTTATTAGCTGACTACTACTCGTGTTTGTTAAATAATTAGTTCCGCACCAAGGGAATAGCTACTCGGGTGGATAAGCTTGCTGATACTGACAACCTTATCTCCGCTCCAACTGCGACGACTTACTTTTAAGCAGCTGCTAATGGTCTGCAGACCAAGAGCGCCAGTAATTTCAGCGTCGGGCATCACCGCCTGCACCTGATGCTCAACTCTGGTCGCCGGCGCTACCCAATTCAGATAGGCCTGAGGTGTGACTTTGGAATAGTTTTGTTTCAAGTAGGCCGCTGCTATCTGCGGGTTTACATAGCACTCTTCCCACTGAACTGCGGCAGAGTCACGATAATGGACAACAATTGAATGGAATAGCTGATCGCCCTGATTAAGACCCAGCACTGCAGCTATATTTTTTTCCGCAGTAGCCTCTTGCAGAACCAGGATACGGTTGCTGTATTCGGGATTACTGTGACTGAACTGCTGGTTAAAATCAGCAATTTCCAAAACCGGCGTAACTGTCTGCGGCTCGGCGACAAAGGTGCCCAATCCTGGCGCGCGCTGCAGCAGTTTTTCGTCCGCCAATTCCTGTACCGCACGGCGGGCAGTCATGCGGCTAACTACAAAGTCCTGGGAGAGCTGGTTTTCAGAGGGGATGCGTTCGCCGACCTTCCACTGACCAGATTCAATCTGGTTTCTTATATAGGTCTTTATCTGTGCATAGCGTGGCAGTGAATAGATAGCCTGGCTCATGGTTAAAATACCTCTTAAGCAAAATACTTTTTAAACAAAAGCTTTTTCAACCCCTTATCTATATATACTCCTTACCTGTATATACTCTATACCTGTATATACAATATTAAAAATTAAGCTTTTAGGCCGCCGTTCTAACCTATGCCAGCAGTTAAAGGGATTGTATAGGGGATAAATTACAGGAATATCTGAGCCGAGTAAAGATACTATTGTATATACAAGCTTTAGTTGGTTTCACTTTAGCGGCTATTAATCGATCAACTCAAGCTTTTGCTCCCGGGAGAGCTTCTTGATTTGCGCCTCGCGAATGCTGGCGCTGCTGCGATCATAGCCGGACTCTACCAACACCAGCTCCACCGGGCTGCGCCCACGGAAGTATTTAGCCCCGGCGCGTCCACTTTGATGCTCGGCAAAACGCCGCTCCACATCGGTAGTGATACCAGTGTAAAGCGACTGATCAGTAGCGCGGATTATATAGACATACCATTGATTCATCCGTTGACCGCATGATCGGATTCGATAAAGCTATGACAATACTGACAGCGGTACTGGTAACCGCGCTGAACAATTCTTTTATGGCGAACGCTGGTCAGCTGATGGGTTCGACAGCCGCACTTATAGGCATACTTTGCGTACTGTCGCATGGGTATACCTGTTAAATCATAATCTCCTGTCGCCTTTGGTCGCGCACCAAAATCCAACATAATCGACTTCCACTCATGACCGTGGGGCTTTACAGTTCGCAGCCCGTACATACAGTCCACCAGGTAGTGGGCGACCTCGTGAACCACTGTATTGCTCAGGCTTTCTTCGTAGTATTTGGCAAACAACCAAGGGTTGTAACGAATACGTTGGAATCTACCCTTTACCTCGTACATCCCGGCACACTTACCCTTGAGATCAAAGTGCACGGGAATCGGATCAAACTTACGGTCATACAACCCTGCGGCAAGCTTTATATAGCTTGTGGTCGCTGCCTCTACATGGGTCTTTTGAATATCGGATATGGGTTCGATCATAATGAGCAGTATATAGTTGGGTTGGCCTGTTACAATAGGTTTCCTAATTTTACGTTCAGACCATGAATATAGACTTACACTGTCATACTACCGCCTCGGATGGCTCGCTGAGCCCTCCTGAGCTTCTCGACCTCGCTCAGGAGCGAGAGATCGATATGCTCTCTATCACGGATCACGACACCCTCAACGCCTATCAACAGCTCAACCAGGCTTATAATTCTATCCAGATAATTCCCGGTATTGAGCTCTCCAGCCAGTGGAATCGGCGTGGGGTTCATATAGTTGGACTCAATGTTGGCCTTTCTTCTCCATCAATTCTTGAAGCCGTAGAACAGCAGTCCAACGCAAGGTATGAAAGGGCGGCAAAAATTGCCGAGAAACTCGAACGCTTTGGCTTTACAGATTGTCTGGCAGGGGCCCTGTCATTTGCCTCCGGGCCAGAGCAGATAGGGCGCCCGCACTTCGCTCGATACCTGGTTAAGATTGGCGCCGCGAGCAATATTCAGCAGGCCTTTAAACGTTATCTGGGTGCCGGAAAGGCTGGCGATATTAAAGACCAGTGGGCAACACCCGAAACGGTTATAGGCTGGATTCGTGATGCCGGCGGTGTTGCTGTGCTCGCTCACCCAACCAAATACAAGCTGACGCGAACCAAATTAATCGAGCTGTTAACCGATTTTAAAGCTGCGGGCGGTGCGGCCATGGAGGTTATTTCCGGTTCACAGCTGCCTTCAGTCACTCGGGATATGGCGCGCCTCTGCCAAGATCTTGGCCTTGACGCCTCCTGCGGGTCCGATTTCCACGCCCCTAATCAAGAGTGGGCCGCTCTCGGGAAAGTGGCTCCACTACCGAATAATTGCACTGCAGTATGGCAGCGATGGCAATAATAGAGTGCTTTTGCGACTGTTCAGGTCTGATCGCGACTGAAGGGTTAGCCGAGATTTCAATTCCTGTGTATACTTGCGCGCTTCAAAGAAGCCCAGATGTTTCTATGCAAGGGTTAAAAGCCCCAAATAAGAGCGCTGTTCTTATCGGGTAAATTTAATTTTTTTATGTTTTTAACGGAAAATATCACGTGGAATTTTTTATCTTTGCCAGTGAACAGTGGTTACTTATCACTCTATTAGCTGCATTAATTGCTGTATTTTTTCTAACCGAACAAGGTAAGAGTGGCAAGTCATTAAGTACCAGCGAACTGGTTCGTCTAATCAATAGTGATGAGGCTGTAGTGGTCGACGTCAGAAGTGCCGCTGAGTTTGAATCCGGACATATCCACGGCGCCCTAAGCATTCCCCATCAAAAACTTGCCAGCCGCATTGCCGAGCTGGAAAAATATCGCGACAAAACAATCGTTGTCGTCGACAAGATCGGTCAACATTCTGGCGCTGCTGGCAAGAAACTAAGCGGTGAGGAATTTAATGTTTGCCGCTTAGGTGGCGGCATAAGCGAGTGGCAGGGCTCAAGCCTTCCACTGGTAAAGGGCAAATAAACCCGTAGCTATCGATTTAACCCCCCCCCACATACGCAAAGAGAACCCTATGTCTCATATCGTACTTTTCGGAACGCGATTCTGTCCCTTTTGTGTCGCTGCGCGCCGCTTGTTAAGCGCTAAAGGCATTGACTACCAGGATATTTCTCTGGACAAAGACCCGGCGCTAAAAGGTCGCGTAATGGCTAAAAGTGGCCGCAATACGGTGCCCCAGATTTGGTTTGGTCCCGACCATATTGGCGGCTTTAACGAACTGCGCGATCTGGAGGCTCAGGGCAACCTCGAATCGGCGGTAAAAGCTGGGCTTGAATTGGGTGAAACTGTCTCCATATAGAAAGCTGGGA
>JABBBF010000212.1 GCA_018607545.1 SAR92 clade bacterium
GTCATTTCAAGCAGTTCGCCAATGGGTTTTTGTTTTAATTCTGATAGATTCATAGGAGGGATTTTTTTAAGGTTTGGAAAGGGGTTGGGCTCAATGCCGGTATTATTAATTTGGTTTGAGTGGCTCGACTGTTGCTTACAATCTCGAATAATAAGTAGAAGTGTTGCGTTTAAAGATTATGAGATGGTAAAAGAGGGAGCTACTCGGAATAAAACTAATGGGATTTGGTGAAGTATAGCGCGCATTAACCAAAGAGCAAGAACATTTTTTGCGGCCCTAAGGCCGCAGTCAAGATATCTGCCGTCGCTTTTTTATAAAGCCCTTATAAAAGGCTGTCAATAAATTCAACCAGTTGGGTCTTTGACAGGGCGCCAACTTTAGTCGCTTCAACGCTGCCATTTTTAAATACCAGCAGAGTTGGGATACCGCGAACATTGAATTTGGCCGCTGTTTCCGGGTTGCTATCCACATCAACTTTGCAGATTTTGATACGACCGGCGTATTCATCAGCCAGCTCGTCGAGGAGTGGCGCAATCATTTTACAGGGACCGCACCAAGCTGCCCAAAAATCTACCAGTGCAGGGACATCTGACTGTAGTACATCGCTTTCAAAGCTTGTGTCTGTGGTGTGAACGATAGCGTCGCTCATAAGCTGGTCTCCGTATTAATTAGTTTTATTGTAAGAAGGTCTTTAATAGACTCATGTTACCATTCACTGCACCTGAGTCTCAATGCAAAATAGATGATCTTTTTATCTTAATACTAACTACAAAATAGACTCGCAGCTGGATCACTAAAAATTAGAAATTTTCCAGTTACAGGGGCTATCTAAAAGAATGAAATTTGTGATGGCGTAAATAGAAGCTGCACATAAAAGGGGCAACTAAATTGATTAAAAAAATCGCACTGCTAGTGGCAATAGGTTGTTTGCTCTGGGCCTATATGGCACTGGATGGTCAGCGTTATCTGTCGGTAGACTTCTTCCGTGATTTTTACCAACAGCAGCCTCTGCTGACCGCGGCGATCTATTTTTCTGTCTATGTGGTTGCCACGGCACTGTCTATTCCCGGCGCGGCACTGCTGACGATTATTGGTGGCATGGTGTTTGGCCTGTGGACGGGAACGCTACTGGTTTCATTTGCCAGCTCAATTGGCGCCACGTTGGCCTTTTTAGTCTCACGATTTTTATTGCGCGATTGGGTTCAGAAGAAATTTTCCAGCCATCTCGGCACCCTTAATAAAGGAGTGGCGGAACAGGGCGGGTTCTATCTGTTCGGTTTGCGACTGATCCCGATCTTCCCATTTTGGATGATCAATCTGGTGATGGGTATAACACCGATCAAAACCACGACTTTTTACTGGGTCAGCCAGCTGGGTATGCTTGCCGGAACATTGGTCTATGTTAATGCCGGTGCCTCTTTAAGCAATATTGAAGAGTTTTCCGCAGCGGGAATCCTCACGCCCGGAGTGATCTTCTCCTTTGTACTGCTGGCGATCTTTCCATTTATTGCCCGTGGCTTTATGCGCAGCCTGGAGCAGCGCAAGCGCTACCGCGGCTATAAAAAGCCAAAGAAATTCGATACCAACCTGGTTGTTATAGGTGCCGGCAGTGGCGGACTGGTCAGCGCCTATATTGCCGCGACCCTTAAGGCCAAAGTGACGCTGATTGAAAAAGATCAGATGGGCGGCGATTGCTTAAATACCGGCTGTGTGCCGAGCAAGGCATTAATTCGTGCGGCGAAAGCCATGGCGGAGATTAAAAAGGCATCGCAGCTGGGTATTAATGTGGCGGCTCCGGAAGTGGATTTCTCCAAGGTGATGGGTCGCGTTCAGGAAGTAATTAAAACCATTGAGCCCCATGACTCTGTTGAGCGTTATACCGGACTCGGCGTTGACTGTGTCTCTGGCCATGCGCGGTTGATTTCTCCCTGGGTGGTTGAGGTCGATGGCCGCCAGATCAGCGCGGAAAAAATTATTCTCGCCACAGGCGCCCGGCCTATAGTGCCGCCAATCCCCGGGCTGGATCAGGTCGATCCGCTGACTTCGGAAAATCTCTGGCAGCTGGATACATTGCCCCAACGTCTGCTGATTGTCGGCGGCGGTGCCATTGGCTGCGAACTGGCTCAGGCATTTCAGCGTCTCGGCTCGCAGGTAACATTGGTGGAGATGCAGTCGCAATTATTGCCTAGAGATGATCGGCATGTGGCAGAGTTTATGGCCGATAGCCTAAGTGCCGAGGGTGTGCAGGTTCTTACCGGCTATGCCGCGAAAAAGTTTGCCAATCATTTAGACGGCGGTTCGGTATCTATCACTTCAGATAAGGCTGAAGACCTTGAGATAGCCTTTGATCGCGTGCTGGTGGCTATTGGGCGCGCGGCCAACACCAGCGGCTTTGGTCTCGAGGAGTTGGGTATTCCCCTGCATGCCAATGGCACGGTTGTCACCGATGAATACCTGCGCACCTGTTACCCGAATATCCTCGCCTGCGGTGATCTGGTTGGCCCCTATCAGTTGACCCATGCGGCCAGTCATCAGGCCTGGTATGCCGTGGTTAATGGCCTGCTCGGCAGATTTAAAAAATTCCGCGTCGATTATCGGGTGATTCCCCAGGTGATCTTTACCGATCCGCAGGTAGCGCGAGTGGGTCTAAATGAGCGCGAGGCGGCAGCACAGAATATTGCTGTCGAGGTGACTCAGTACGATCTATCCGATCTGGATCGCGCGATTGCGGATAACGATGCCAAGGGTTTTGTAAAAGTGCTTAATGCCCCGGGTAGTGACCGTATTCTCGGCGCGACTATTGTCGGGCCTCAGGCGGGAGAGTTGATCAGCGAGTTTGTGATCGCCATGAAAAATGGCATGGGGCTGAATAAGATGCTCAGCACGATTTATAGCTATCCAACCCTGAGCGAGGCCAACCGCTTTGTCGCTGGTGAGTGGAAGCGCAAACATGTGCCGGAAAAATTGCTGGGAATTTTAAGACGCTATTTGCACCGCAACCTGCACTAAAGCTTTTCGGCGTATTCGAAGCAGCGCTATTTATTTTTCACCGCTTTCAAACTCGGCCACGGCTTCATGGCCGACCACAGACTGCGGGTCGATATGGATAATTACTTCCGATCCAGGAAAAGCACTGTGGATATTGTCCTCCACCTCATCAGAAATCTTATGAGCTTCCAACAGGCTCAGATCATCGTCCAACTCTAAATGCAGCTGAATAAAGGTCATGGTTCCCGAGTGGCGGGAGCGCAAATCGTGAAGTCCTCTGGCACTTGGATGCTGAAGCACCAGGACTTTAATTTTTTCGCGGTCCTCATCGGGCAGTTCGAGATCCATTAGGTGATCGTAAGAGGTAATAATGATCTCGCGAGCGCTGTAGAGAATATAGAGACCAATAGCTGCCGCAAACAGCCCATCGAAGCCATCCCAACCAACAGTGGCCAGCAGCAGCGCGACAATCACACTGCTATTGACCATTAAGTCGGTGCGGTAGTGCAGGGCATCTGCGCGAATAGCGGTGGAGTTGGTTTTGCGAATCACATGTTGCTGAAAACCCAGTAAAAGCAATGTGGCAACAATTGAAATAACCATTACAACGATGCCCAGTTCGATAGATTCGATCTGGGTTGGATTGATAATTCGGCGGCCCGCTTCGAGCAATAAAAATCCGGCAGAGCCGGCAATAAACAGCGACTGGCTAAGTCCGGCGAGTGCTTCTGCCTTGCCGTGACCAAAGCGATGCTCTTTGTCCGCAGGGGTCAGTGCATGGCGCACAGCGACCAGATTAATAATTGAAGCCAGCGCATCGAGCATGGAGTCGATCAATGTGGCGAGCAGGCTGACGGAGCCAGAAGCGTTCCAGGCAATCAGCTTGGCGCCAATTAGGAAAATCGCCACCGAGGTCGACGCATAGGTGGCCAGGCGCAAGAGTCTTGCGGTCTCCTGTTGGCTGAGAGGGCCGGTGCTTTTAATTGCGTCAGACATAGTTTTGTTCGTGTTGATGAGAGTGCGGGGATTCTAACAAAATAATCGTCGGGGAGTCAGCTTAGGAAAAGCCCTGTAACAGGCTGTTTAGAAATTGATAGCCGAGGGGCGTGGCGCGATACTGTTGGCTATCAACTTCTAGCAGGCCCTGAGATTGGAGTTTTTGCACCTGCTGTTCAATAGTTGAAACTGACAGTCCGGTTCTCTCTGAAAAATAGCTGGCTGGCAGACCCTCGCGCAGACGCAGACCATTCATCATAAATTCCATTGCCAGCTCTTCGCTGGGAATCGGTTTTATCTGGGCCAGAGTTGCCAACTCTCGTGATAGATAGTTATCCGGCTGGCGGGTTTTATTGCTGCGAATAATCTGTTGTTGCTGGGGCAGGCTGATCTTGCCATGAGCACCGGCACCAATGCCCAAGTAGTCACCAAACTGCCAGTAATTAATATTGTGCTCAGAGCGCTGGCCGGGCTGGGCAAAGGCTGAGACTTCATATTGGCCAAAGCCATGCTCGTCGAGCAGGGCCATACCCATCTGCTGGATATCGGCAAGGATGTCATCTTCCGGCAGCTGGGGCGGGCGCGAATAAAATTCCGTATTGGGTTCGATGGTCAGCTGGTACCAGGAGATATGGTTGGCACCCAGATCTATCGCCTGCTGGATATCGGCCCTTGCCTCAGCAAGACTCTGTCCTGGGAGGCCGTGCATTAAATCGAGATTAAAATTTTCAAAGCCGGCTTTTCGGGCGGTGTCGATGGCAGTCAGTGCCTGATCGCCGCTGTGAATTCTGCCAAGCTGTGTCAGGTGAGTATCGTTAAAACTCTGGATACCAATCGACAGCCGATTGATCCCGGCGCTGTGAAAGTCGGAGAACTTTTCCTGTTCAAAGGTGCCGGGATTGGCTTCAAGGGTAATTTCAATATCCTCGTTAAAACCGATAATTTTCTCAGCAGCGGAGACAATCTGGCCAATTCCTGCGGCGGAAAAAAGACTCGGCGTGCCGCCACCAAAAAATATTGAAGTCAGTTTGCGACCCTGGGCCCAGGGTTGATCCTGCTGTAAATCGGCAATCAATCGCTGAATATAGGCCTGTTCGGGAATCTCCGGGCCTGCGGCATGGGAGTTAAAGTCGCAGTAGGGGCATTTGCGCACACACCAGGGGATATGCACATAGAGAGACAGGGGCGGCAGGGAAGCCTCCAGTTGCAGTGGGCGGTTGGTCATTGCTGGACTAGATACGCTGGCGAAGCTGTTCGAGCAACTGCGCTGTCGCTTTGCCGCGGTGACTGATGCGGTTTTTGTGAGTCTTGTCCATCTCGGCGGCGTGACAGTCGAGATCTTGCAGATAAAATAGCGGGTCGTAACCAAAGCCGCCCTCTCCGCGAGGCTCGAGAGCAATATGTCCCTCCCAACTGCCCTGGCAGATTATCGGGGTCGGGTCATTGGCATGGCGCATATAGACAATAATGCACTGGTAGCGGGCGCTGCGCTTTTCCAGCGGGGCGTCACCGAGCTGTTCGAGAAGCTTTTGATTGTTGCTGCTGTCGGTGGCGTCTTCGCCGCCATAGCGCGCCGAGTAA
>JABBBF010000003.1:0-19642 GCA_018607545.1 SAR92 clade bacterium
ACCGAGGTGGTGCAGCTCTATGTTCGCGATTTGATCGGCAATGTCACGCGCCCGGTGAAGGAATTAAAAGCCTTCCAGCGAGTGATGCTATCTCCCGGGGAAATAAAGACTGTAGAATTTGAGCTGGATACCAATAGCTTGAGCTTCCGCAACCAGAAGCTGGAAAACACTGTTGAGCTAGGACGATTCAAGCTCTGGGTTTCTCGCCACTCTCAGGACGAGGAAAACCAAAGCTGGTTTGAGATTATTAAATAGCCAGTTGAGCCGCTATTATCCAGGCTTATTAAAAACCCCAATCTAAAAGGATTGGGGTTTTTTATTGTGCGAAGCGAAGCAAACTATGCCCTGAGTCTATTTATTGGTAACTGGCCCTGAACTCTGATGGCCGCTGTGAAAATGCCCGGTAAAACTTGCGACTGAAATAACTGGCGTCGGGAAATCCACATTGATCGGCAATCAGGGCAATGGGTAAGGTTGTTTCCACCAGAAACCGCCGCGCATTTTCGAGGCGCACATCGCAGATATATTGCTTGGGTGTTTTATTCAGAAACTTCTTAAACCGCCGCTCTAGGGCGCTGATCGACAAACAGGACACCTCGGCCAGATCCGACAGGCTTATTTTGTTCATGTAGTTGTCGCGAACATAGGCCACCGGCACTTTTAGCGCCTCCAGAGCGTTAAGAGCTACGGAGGATTTCTCCAGATGGTGTGATGTGCCGTATGAGCCCACAATTACCCCACTGTTATTTACCAGGGGCCGTTTTGACGTGATAAACCAGCTGATTTCCCCCGACCTTGATACGTTCATTTCCAGCCGGCTGGTGACCAGTTCACCCTGAATTACACGCCGATCATCGGCGATAAACTGCTTGGCGATATGCTTGGGGGCGAAATCAAAATCGGTCAGGCCAATGGCCTGATCCAGCGAATCCACCCCAATATGGTCCAGAAAACTCTTATTTGCATGGGCCACCCTGCCAGCGGAGTCTTTTACCCAGAACAGGATATCCGGCAATAAATCATACATGCGCAGGGCTTCTAAAATCGGTAGCTCATCAATGACAAGCCTTGGATTACCGCTTTGTGAATTATCTATTGAAATGCTGGAACCCCCCCTTTTTATCCACGCCCCCCGAATTGCCACTATGCTATTCATCTGCAATAAAATAGTGATTAGAACCAAAGAATAGCAAAGTAACGCCGATTTTGTCGCATTGAAAACCGATTTTCCCATAGTTATTTTTTACTCTCTGGGATTACCATGGTATGAAAATAATAAAGCAAGAGACCGAAGATGTTCCCGGTTAATCTTGAGGGTAGATTACGATGAAGAAAGTTCGTATGGGCATGGTCGGTGGTGGCGCAGGTGCATTTATCGGTGCCATCCATCGCGCCGCCGCCGCCATGGACGGACAGATCGAATTGGTCTGCGGGGCGCTGAGTAGCGACCCGGAACGCGCACGTTACAGTGGGCTGGACCTCGGAATAGACCCAAGTCGCTGCTATACCTCCTATCAAGAGATGTTTGCCACCGAAGCTGCACTGCCTGAAGAGCAGAGAATGCAGTTTGTTTCCATTGTTACACCAAACCACATGCATTTCCCGGTTGCAAAACAGGCCCTGGAAGCTGGGTTCCATGTATTGAGCGATAAACCGGCCACTTTAAACCTGCGTGAAGCGCTGGAACTAAAAACAGTGGTTGAGAGCAACAACTGCCTTTACGGGCTAACCCATACCTACACTGGCTATCCGTTGATCAAGGAAGCCCGCCACCTGATTGGCAGCGGCCAACTGGGGAAAGTGGTAAAAGTGGTTGTGGAGTATTCCCAAGGCTGGCTGGCCAGTGAAGCTGACCAAGACAGTAAACAGGCGCAATGGCGGCTGGATCCTGAGCGTGCAGGCATCAGCTGCTGTATGGGTGACATAGGCGTTCATGCGGCCAACCTGGTTGAATACACCTGCGATGACGAAATCAGTGAAATTTGCGCCGACCTTGTCTCAACAGTACCGGGGCGAAAACTGGATGACGACGGTACAGTGCTAATGCGCTTCAAATCCGGTGCGCGGGGCGTATTGATGGCCAGCCAGGTATCAGTGGGCGAAGAAAACCGGCTTGTACTGCGCGTCTATGGCGAGAAAGCCAGCCTTGAATGGTCACAGCTGGAACCCAACAGCCTGTGGCTTAAATTTCCCGACAAACCCACGCAAATGATTCGCGCAGGTGTGGGGAATCTCGCACCGGCAACCCTGGCCAATATGCGCACCCCTGCAGGACACCCGGAAGGTTATCTGGAAGCCTTTGCCAACATATACCGCAGCTTTGCTGAACAAATCCGCGCAAAACAGCAGAGTGCAGCGGTTGAATCTTCAGCGGACATACCCGGTATCCACCAGGCTATCCGCGGTATGGCATTTATTGAAAACGTGGTTACAGCAAGTCAGTCCAATCAGAAATGGCATGCTTTTTCCCTGCAAGCACATCCCTTACAACCACAGTTATCGACAGAGAATAAATAGAGAGATACCCGTATGCAATCCATAAAAGGCCCGGGAATATTTTTAGCCCAGTTTCTTGATGATGCCGCTCCCCGTGACAACTTGCCAAACATCTGCAACTGGGTGGCAGGCATGGGGTACAAGGCCATACAAATACCCACCTGGGACAGCCGGGTATTCGACCTTGAGCTCGCCGCTTCGAGCCAGGGTTACTGTGATGAAATAAAAGGTATAGCCGCTGAAGCCGGCCTGGAGATCAGCGAGCTATCGACACATCTTCAGGGGCAATTGGTAGCCGTACACCCAGCTTACGACCAGATGTTTGATGGTTTTGCACCCGACAGGGTGCGCAATAACCCTGCGGGACGCACCGAGTGGGCCGTTCAGCAGCTCAAGCACGCAGCCAAAGCCAGCCAGCGCTTGGGTTTAACCGCCCACGCCACCTTTTCCGGGGCGCTATTGTGGCAAACCTTTTATCCCTGGCCGCAGCGGCCTGCCGGGCTGGTGGAAGCGGGATTCAGTGAGCTTGCCGGGCGCTGGCTACCTATTCTGAACGCTTTTGATGAAGCCGGCGTGGATGTCTGTTACGAATTGCACCCCGGTGAAGACTTGCACGATGGCGTAACCTTCGAGCGTTTCCTTGAAGCCACCGGTAATCACTGTCGCGCCAGTATTCTTTACGATCCCAGCCATTTTGTTCTGCAACATCTCGACTATCTTGCGTTTATCGATATCTACCACGAGCGCATCAGGGCGTTTCACGTGAAAGATGCGGAGCTTAAGCTTTCCGGCCGATCTGGCGTTTACGGCGGTTACCAGGACTGGATTGATCGCCCGGGACGCTTCAGGTCACTGGGGGATGGGCAGATTGATTTTAAAGGTATCTTCAGCAAACTCACCCAATACGGTTACGACGGCTGGGCTGTGCTGGAGTGGGAATGCTGCCTCAAACACCCTGAAGATGGTGCCAGAGAGGGCGCAGAATTTATCCGCAACCATCTGATTAGGACCACAGATAAGGCTTTCGACGATTTCGCCGCAACCACACAAGATGACCAACTTAACCGCCAGATTCTTGGCTTGAACCAGGAGAATTAAAATAATGAATCAAGCAGAAAATCACAGCAACCGCCTGTTTGTCGCCTGTTGTATCGCGCTGACTGTCACCGCCATGACCTTCGCCATCCGGGCCGGCATTCTCGGCCAATTGGGGGTCGATTTCGGTTTGTCGGACACTGAGTTAGGCTGGGTCAATGCCATGGCATTTCTGGGCTTTCCCGTTGCTACCATGGTCGGGGGGCTTCTGTTTAACGTGCTGGGCGCCAAGCGGCTATTGGCCATCGCATTTGCAGGTCATATCCTGGGATTAATTCTCACTATTTATGCCGGCGGTTTTTGGACTCTGCTGTTATCGAGCTTTTGTATTGGCTTCGCCAATGGTGCTGTGGAAGCGGGCTGCAATCCCCTGGTAGCCGATATCTACCACAAAAATAAAACCACCATGCTCAACAAGTTCCATGTCTGGTTTCCTGGCGGGATCCTGATCGGCGCACTGACCTCAAAGTTTATGACTGATATGGGAATGGGCTGGCAGCTGCAAATCGCCGTCATGATTATCCCCACGTTGATATATGGCGCGATGATGTTTACTCAAAAATTCCCGCCCACAGAAAACACGGAAACCTCAACCGCCAACAATATTCGCGGGCTCTTCTCTCCACTGTTCCTGTTTATGGCCTTCTGTATGACGCTGACCGCCACCACCGAGCTGGGCACACAGCAGTGGATTGAGCGCATCCTCGGCGCCTCCGGCGCTTCGCCAATGTTGATTATGGCTATGATTACCGGGCTGATGGCCGTTGGCCGCTACTTCGCAGGCCCCCTGGTGCGCGGGTTACATCCGGCAGGCATCCTGCTGGCGTCCGCAGTTATCTCCTCTATCGGCATATACTCCATGAGTATTGCAACGGGCGGCATGGTCTATTTCGCCGCCATACTGTTTGCTATTGGAGTGACCTATTTCTGGCCCACCATGATCGGCTATGTAGCCGAGTACATTCCTCAAACAGGTGCACTGGGTATGGGCATGATGGGCGGCGCCGGCATGTTTGCCGTGAGCATGTGGAACCCTGTTATTGGCAGCTGGATCGACTCGGCACGCCTGGCGGCGCAACAGCAGAACTTATCTGAAACTGCCGCAGAACTGGCCGCAGGGCAAGCCACGCTGGCCAACCTGAGCCTGTTCCCGCTGACTCTGATAGTCGCATTTAGCCTGCTACTTTTCTTTACACGCAAAGTTAGCTCAAAAACAGTTAGCTCAACAGAAGCCGACAAAGCCTGATTGCCAGGAGAAGATTGATGAATGATCAATATGATAAAACTAGCCTCCAACCGGACAACTGGAGCCGACGCCGCTTTTTTACCCGTTTAAGTGCAGTAGTCGGCAGTGCCGCAGCCGTGCAGTTACTCGGAGGCGAGGCTATCTCCACTGCGCTCGCTTACACGCCGCGACCAGATAGCGCCAACAGCGACGGCAAATTGCTCCGGCAACAGGAGATGCAAATATTGCGTGATATCTGTGCCCAGGTTATTCCGCAAACGGCTACCCCTGGTGCCGCCGAGGTGGACACCCATGGATTTATCGACAACCAGCTTTTCCACTGTTATGGCGCCACCGAGCAGCAACAGGTCAAATCGATCCTTGCCAAGATTGAGCGCATTTCCCGCCAGCGATATGGGCAGGCATTTCAGGCTGCTGATCAGGCACAACAATTGGTGTTGCTTGAGGAACTGGAAAAACCGGCTGGCGGATTTAGTCAGCAGGACCGGGAAAATTTTAAATTTTTAAAAGGCCAGGTTGTGTTCGGGTACTACACGTCTGAAGTGGGGGCCAGCGAGGAGCTGGTGTATTTGGCTATGCCCGGGGGCTTTAAAGGGTCTATACCCTACAAGTCCATTGGCAAGGCCTGGGGATCAATGCGCAGCTATTACTAAAACTAAATGCTCGAGCACAGGGTAGTACATTATGAATGACGAACTGTATATTAAAGAGTCCAGTGAAATATTTGACGCCATAGTCGTCGGATCCGGAGTTTCAGGCGGCTGGGCGGCCAAGGAATTTTGTGAGAAGGGGTTTAAAACCCTTATGATTGAACGCGGCCGGGTAGTTGAACACAGAGAAGACTACACCACAGAGGGCGTACCGCCCTGGCACCAGACCTATCGCAGCAGAGTGGAGAATTTGCTGCTGGAGCGGGATTATAAGATCCAGCAACAGTGCTATGCCTTCAGCGATGCCACCAAACATTTTTTCGGCAATGATAGAGAGATGCCCTACAGCACCGCCGAGGGAACCGAATTCAGCTGGATTCGCGCCAACCAACTGGGTGGCAAATCACTGCTCTGGCACAGGCAATCCTATCGGCTCAGCGAGCACGATTTCCGCGCCAATAGCCTTGACGGACATGGCACCGACTGGCCTATTGGCTACAAGGATTTGGCACCCTGGTACAGCCATGTGGAAAAACACGCTGGAATATGCGGGAGTCCAGAAAATCTCCCGCAGTTGCCAGACAGCGAGTTTCTGCCCCCTTTCGAGATGAGCGCCCCTGAGAAAGCGATTAAGGCAGCGATTGAAAAACACTACCCCGATAAACGGCTTATTGTGGGGCGTATGGCCCATTTGACGCAGCCCACCGAGTTACACCTGTCCCAGGGCCGTGTTCAATGCCAGGCCAGGAACGAGTGTCAAAAAGGTTGTTCTCTCGGCGCCTATTTCTCTACGCAGAGCTCGACCCTGCCCTCTGCGGCACAGACCGGCAATCTGCATATCGCCCCCAACAGTGTTGTTCACAGCCTTATTTATGATGAAAAAACCAATCGTGTTAAAGGTGTTCGGATCATCGACAACGATGATCTGAGTGAGCGTGAATACTATGGCAAAGTGGTCTTTTTATGTGCCTCTACGCTGGGCAGCACACAGATAATGCTCAATTCCACATCAAAGACATTCCCCAACGGGATTGCCAACAGTTCAGGTGTTTTGGGCCATTACCTGATGGACCACAATTACAACGCCAAGGTGACAGGCGACATAATGGGCTTTGAGGATGAATATTATCGGGGTCGCAGGCCAGGTGGTCTGTTGATACCCAACTTTAGATATCAACCGAGCCGCTACAGCGACCAATACCAGCGCGGATTTTCGTTCTCGTGCGGTGCTTATCGGGAAACATGGAAAAGTCGCAGGGAAGATGACGGCTTCGGCAGTCAATTTAAGGAAACCCTGAGTCAGGCTGGGCAATGGAAATTCAATATGGACGCACAGGGAGAAATGCTGCCCCGCTTTGAAAACCATATGGCTTTGCATCCCACACTCAAGGATAAATGGGGCATTCCCCAGGTGGAATTCAATGTTCGCTGGTCGGACAATGAAAAATTGATGATGGAAGACGCTGTCGAGATCGGTAAAGAGATACTGGTAAACGCCGGTCTTGAAAATGTTACCGGCAAGGCCACAGAACGACCACCTGGCATTGCTATCCACGAAGTCGGCACCGCACGGATGGGGCGGGACCCCAAGGACTCAATCCTGAATGGCTTTAATCAGTGTCATGATGTTGCCAACCTGTTTGTTACCGACGGGTCCAGTTTTTCCTCATCGGCAACACAAAACCCGTCTCTGACCTTTATGGCGCTGACGGCAAGGGCTGTGGATTATGCCGCGAAGGAAATCAAGAGCGGCAGGATATAAACATTGCCTGCGACTGAAAAAAATAACTAAATAAAACCGGTACATCCGGTGACACAATATGGAATTACATATGAACAATATCGCATCGCTCAAGCTCACAACCCTACTGGGATTGATATGTCTAATCTCTGCCTGTAACGGCTCAGAGAAACCCTCAGAAACCTCTGTCCATGACGCTCATCAGGCTGCTCAGGCGACATTACCGCAGATTGGGGTTCAACTCTGGTCGGTTAAAGACGATTTGAGGAGGGATTTTAAGGGCACCATAGAGGCGGTCGCCGCAATGGGTTTTGAAGGTGTCGAGTTTTTTGGCCACGAGTTTGGCGAATTCGCTGACAACCCTGCCGGACTGAAAGAATTTTTGGAAAAAAATAACCTTAAGGCTGAAAGCGCACATGTGCAATTCAAGCACCTGAGTCCGGATGTTTTTGACGACAACCTGGCCTTTTATCAAGCCATAGGTTGCGAGATGTTGATCATTCCGATTGACGAGAGAGCTTGGGATCCCGAGGCTGTGCATGAAGTGGTGAAAGAGCTCAATGCGATGGCGGAAAAACTTGCCCCCTACGGAATAGCCATTGGCTACCACAATCACGCCCAAGAATTCGCCGATTTTCAGGACGCGACTTACTGGGACTTTATTGCCGCCTCTACAACAGATAATGTCATTCTGCAATTAGATGTGGGTTGGACAAATTATGCCGGGAAGAATCCCGTCGAATATGTACGACGTTACCCCGGCCGTACTTTGACCACCCATTACAAAATTCGTACCCACGAAGATGCACAAAATATAAGCCCGATTATCGGTCAGGGTGGATACGATTGGGGAGCGCTACTATCAGCCAATATGGAATTTGGGGGTACCCGCTGGGTGTTGGTTGAACAGGAAGAGTACCCTAACGGACTCACACCGCTGGAGGCCGTGGCGGCATCCAAGAAAGGCCTGGACAGTTACCTGGAAAAATATCGGACGCACTGAACTGATGGGGGGCGCATTACTGACCATATGCTCAGTAATGCGCCCCCCAATGTCATTTTTGTTCTGCTAGGCCAGGGTGGTCTGCCGAATAATAAGAGCTAATTTGATAAACAGTAAAGGCCTTGGGCATTAACGATGAATGCACAATTATCCATTTCTGATCAAGCTGATGATCTAGTGCTTTTTAAGACCCTCAGCACCCAGTAGGCAGGGAGCTCCTGTAGAAAAAAGATGTTCTTACGATGGCTTCATCTCTATAAAAAAACTTTAAAAAGGTAAATTTAGCCAAGAAGATCGCCCCTAAAAACCAAGCTCCAAGCGTGATATTCGAACGCTTGCCAGCGAACCGCTTAACTGCCACATAGGTGATAAAGCCCAGGGCTATGCCATTGGCTATGGAGAACGATAAGGGAATCATAACGATGGTTACCAGTGCTGGTAGCACCTCACTCATATCAGACCAATCCAGCGCTTCCATGCCGCAGAGCATCAGAATGGCCACATAGATCAGAGCGCCCGCCGGATTTCTATATTCACGAGACAGAAGCATGGCTGGTGTTCCCCCATGAGCTGCATGGTTTAAGTGCTGATGAAATCCGCCAGCACAAGCCAGAGCTGTCAGCCTTAATCGATAAGATGGCGCCTTTAGTCAAAGGCTAATATTAAACACACAACCTTTTTCCAACCTCTGGATGACCATACCCGGGAACCACACTCAATGAGTGGCGCCGTTCGCCGCCTTGTCGATTAATGTGGTGAGGGGATATCTGCTGGAGATCCCTCGTCGCTTCGCTCTGTCGGGATGACATTTAAAGAAGGCCGTCATCCCAGCGTAGGCTGGGATCTGTCTGCAAGGTTACAAAGATACTGGCAAAGGCCAGTATCTAGCGCTGGTATAACGGCGCTTTGTTTTATTCTAATTGTGATAACTGCAGGTTAAACCCCAAAATCCAAGCCATAAAAGAGGCCTCAAGTCCGTCTTCTCCCCAAAAGCAGTCGCTGTTCAGTGAGCTAGTATCACGAATTAGACTCTACTTGCAGGTTGCTTGAGATGTTGCTTATTTATTTCAATATTGTTTTACTGGAGAGGGGAGCGGATAACCGCCCCTATGCCGTCTTAAATATGTGCATGGAAAGACGGCACATAATAATAATATATTCTTAAATTTGGGGAACTAATATGTTTAGAAAGTCAAAACTTTCTGCAGCGATTCTTGCCGCGGCTGGAACACTGGTTGCAGGGCAGTCAATTGCTGCTGGGAGCTCAATCGATGAAGTTGTGGTTACCGGTATTCGCGGTAGTCTTGAGAGAGCAATGGATACAAAACGTGACGCCTCAGGTGTTGTTGATGCAATTTCTGCAGAAGACATGGGTAAATTCCCAGACACTAACCTGGCTGAATCGCTTCAAAGGATTTCGGGTGTTTCTATTAACCGTGTAAACGGTGAAGGTTCTGAAGTTACAGTTCGTGGTTTCGGCGGCGGCTTCAACCTGGTAACACTCAACGGTCGTCAAATGCCTTCAGCGAATGTTGGCACTATTACGGGTAACCCACTGGACCAAGGCGCTTCTGGTAGCAGCCGTTCGTTTGATTTTTCAAACTTGGCCTCTGAGGGTGTTAGTGGCCTGCAGGTCTATAAAACAGGCCGTTCATCTGTTTCAACAGGTGGCGTAGGTGCAACCATTAATGTTCAAACTATTCGTCCTCTGGAATCAGCAGGCACTCAGGCTAGTATTGGCGTTAAAGTTGTCAATGACACCAGTGGCGATGATATGACCCCAGAAGTAAGTGGTCTGTACAGCTGGACTAATGATGATTCTACTTTAGGTGTTTCTGTATTCGGTAGTTTCCAGGAGCGTGACTCCGGTAGCCGTCACTCAAGTGTTGAAGAGTTTGGTCTTCGTACTTGGGATAGCAGCGATCCAAGTAACCTGGCGAACCTGGGTATTGTTCCTGGTGCGACTATCGTCAATGCGCCTAATGATGGTCAGTTAGTTTATCGACCAACTAACCTGGGTCTGGGCTTTAACAAGGACAGTCGTGAGCGCACCAATGGCTTGTTAACTGTTCAGTTTGCCCCCAATGATGATATGACTTTCACTGCTGACGCTGCTTATGCTGAGAATGTTCAGAGCTCTACCTCTCTTATTGACGGCCTGTGGTTTAACGGTACTGTTGATTATGTAGAGTACGACGGCAACCCAGTTGTGGCCGCGCCTGTAATCTTCGCAGAAGATGTATCAGGTGGTAAGGACTTCTTCTTCCAGAACCTCGCGATGGGCACCAAAGACACCTTGGATTCACTCGGTTTGAACCTGGATTGGAATGTCAGTGACAAACTCAACTTGCGCTTTGACGCTGCATTCTCAGAAGCTGAGAGTGGCGGAAATGGTCCGCAAGGCAACAACGTTCTTCGTATGAACGTTGCAGGTGGTAATGCGGGCTGGCAGGCGGTTGATTTCGGTCAGGAAATTCCACAGGGTATTGTGTCGGTTGACGATTCAACCAAGGGTAACGATAACGGCATTTTTGATCTGCCCGATGTTGGATCCCAGGTGACTCAGTTTACTAGATCTGCCCAGGTTGCGAAGATTGATCAATTTGCTTTTGATGGTACATTTGCACCATCTGATAATGTTGAAGTAGATTTTGGTGTGGGCTTCATGAGCGCCGAGATGCGTCAGACTCGCGTAGGCGGTTCTAATTCGTTAGGCGGTTGGGGTGTTGATTTTCCTGGTGATATCCCTGAAGGTCTTGTCGAACAGGTCAGTACACTTGGTGAATTCGACTACAGCGGATCTGGTGTTGCTGGCGTTACTCAGCCTGATGGTGAGACAGCTCCGATTTCCTTGGGTTCGGTTTCCTGGCAAACAAATCCTCTAGCACTGCTCAATGCTATTGCTGGAGACTACAGCTATGATCCAGCCAACATGCCTATCAACAGCACTGCAGACAACATGGTCGAAGAAGATACTTTCTCTATCTACGGTCAGGTTAAAATGGACGGTGAAGTTGGTGGTATGCCATTTGACGTTGTAGCCGGTGCTCGTTGGGAGCAAACTGATGTGACTTCAACCTCTCAGCAGTCTGTACCTAGTGCCTTTGTATGGGAGTCAAATAATGACTTCTCCTTTACATTGGGTTCTGGTGTAGACAGCCTTGCGGAAGATTACACTTACAACGTGCTGTTGCCGAGCCTGGATATGTCTGTTGATATCACCGATAACTTGAAAGCGCGTGCGTCGTTTAGTAAGACACTCGCTCGCCCAGGTTACAGCGATATGTACACAGCTACTTCAGTAGAAGGCCCTAGCCGTATTACACACTTAGGTGATAACCCTTCTGCAAGCCAGGGTAATGCCAGCTTGGATCCTCTGGAATCAAACAACTTCGACTTATCTGTCGAGTACTACTACGGTGATGCTAATTACTTCTCTGTAGGTTACTTCCAGAAAAATGTCTCCAACTTTGTTGGTATTCAGCAGTCCAGTCAGTCTCTGTTCGGTCTTAAAGATGCTACAGCATCAAACAGTACTTTCCTGTCTGAAGCTATCACGCAACTGGCTGATCTGGGTCTGGCAGAGTCGGAAGACAGACTCTTCACCATGACTGCGATTCTGCAAAATATGGATGACTTTACTGGTGCGACAGGTGCTGAAGCCTATACCAATGCGATGGCTGCAGTTGCCACCGAGCAGGCAGGCCATGAA
Organism: SAR92 clade bacterium; assembly: GCA_018607545.1. The sequence continues at coordinate 11,944 of JABBBF010000003.1, forward strand.
GCAATCTTCAGTGCTTACGATGTAACGCCAGTTGCAACGGATCCTGATATTCAATTCGCTGTTAAGAGCCCAACCAACTCACAGGATGCTGAAATCTATGGTTTTGAGATTGCTTCTCAGCACTTCTTTGGTGAGACCGGCTTTGGCTACCAGTTCAACTACACAATGGTAGAAGGCGATATTGGTTACAATGACGGATCAAACCCTGATGAAGATCAGTTCGCACTTCCTGGTTTGAGTGACACGCTAAACCTTGTGGGTATTTACGAGAAAGATGGTCTTTCTGCTCGTTTAGCCTACAACTGGCGTGATAACTTCCTGAACCAGGTTAACCGTTCAGTCGGTAGTACTCGTAACCCTGAGTACATTGCCTCGGTTGAGCAGTTGGACTTGAACGTAAGCTATGAGCTCGAGTCTGGTGTTACCTTGTCTCTGGATGCGATCAATCTAACGGGCGAAGGACAGCGCAAGTACGGTCGTACTGAGACTGCTGCATTCTTTGTACAGGAACTTGATCCGCGCTACGTATTGTCAGCACGATATACGTTCTAAGGTCAGTGTGGTGCTCTCTCTGGTGCAGTTATTGCCAGGGAGAGTGTTACTAGTTTGAGCGGCGCTAGTTTGACCGGTGCTAATTGAACAGTACAAAGAAAACGTTATATAGTAGTTCTAATAAGGCCTCCATGTAGTTACTACCGGGGGCCTTATTTTATTATTACAATGAAAGATTAGACTAAAGCGCTAGAAGCGATAAATGAATGGATGATTGTATGAGTAACGCTGTACTCTTAAATAATGTTGAGCATAAAGATTTAAAAGTTGACGCCAGCCTCAAGGCTGAATACGGCGACAACGTCAATCGGGTGTTGGCCTTTTCTAGCGAATTTGGCGATCTTCAAAAAGAATACCCGATACTATTTTACAAAGACCCCAATGCAGATGCTTTTCAGGCTCATGCGATCTTGGGTCTCGAAAAAGATGAAAACCTGTTTTTGGGCGAAAATGGTTGGCAGGGTAATTATGTGCCGGCTGTATTGTCGCGCGGACCTTTTATGATCGGCTTCCAAGAGCGTGACGTCGATGGCAAAGCGGTTAAGGAAGCGGTTATCCATATTGATATGGATAACCCAAGAGTTGGCGCCGACAGTGGGCAGCCCCTATTCCTTGCCTATGGTGGTGACACGCCTTACCTGGAAAAAATAATGCAAACCCTTCAGGTCATTCATCAGGGCGCTGCGCTGGATGAGAACTTTTATGCAACGCTCGATGCTATGGGATTGCTTGAGCCAGTCAATATAGAAATCTCCCTGAGCAATATTGCCAATGTGAATTTGCGTGACTATTACACCATTAACAAAGACAAGCTGACCCAGCTGGGCGGCGAAGAGTTGGAAAAACTTAACAAGATGGGTTTGTTGGGTCTGGCCTATTTTGTCCTGGCCTCACTGGGTAACTTTAATAAACTGATCAAATTAAAAACCAAGAAAATGGCCATTGCCTAGCGGCAGGGCATTGAAAATGTTTTCAATATGAGTAATTTAGACAGCCAGGTTCGTGTTCTAGAGGGTGTACGCCCCGACCAGATTCCATTCGATGAGCTTTTCGAAGCCAACGAGCCGGTTATTTTGCGCGGCCTGGTTTCAGACTGGGGGCTCACTCAAGCGGGCAAAGTGTCGCCAGGCAATGCCATGGATGTTTTGCAAAGTCACTCCAGCGGCCAGCCTGTCGGTGTGTATATTGCGCCGCCTGAATCCAATGCGCGGTTTTTTTATAACGACGACTGCACTGGCTTCAATTACCAGAGCAAGCATACGGATCTCAGTGAAATATTTGCGCAAATTCGCGAGGGCATAGACGACCCCGATCACGCTTATTACTACATGAATTCGCTGACCTTGGATAATTGTTTCCCCGGGCTTCGCGAGCACAATGACCTCGCCTTTGAACATAAGGCTTTTACTCATAATAAACCTCTGTCCAAGGTCTGGGTAGGAACAGAATCAATCGCTGCGGCTCACTACGATGTGCCGAGTAACCTCGCCTGTTGTGTGGTTGGCGAACGCCGGTTTACCCTGTTTCCCCCTGAGCAGATCCACAATTTATACCCTGGTCCCCTGGAGCCGACGCCAGGCGGGCAGGTGATCACTATGGTGGACCTGAAAAATCCGGATTTCGAACGCTTCCCGCGGGTTCGTCAGGCGCTAGACGCGGCAGTCGTCGTCGATTTGCAGCCCGGGGATGCCGTTTACTATCCGAGCATGTGGTGGCACCAGGTTGAAGCACTGTCGCCATTTAATATTATGATTAATTTTTGGTGGCTTACTGCACCAGCGTATATGGGCAACCCCATGGACATTGTTATGCATGCCATTATGGGGGTTCGAGATCGTCCTGAAGCAGAAAAAAATGCCTGGCGAGAAGTGTTCGAATACTATGTATTCGGCCCAGCGGAAACGCCGCGAGAGCATCTGCCTCCCGCTATTCAGGGCGCTCTGGCAAATCTGGATGACAATACGGTTCGACGCCTTCGGGCCCTGGTGAAAAATAAACTAAATCGTTAGAAGCCCTGAGCAGAGTTTCTTTTTAGGAGAGATACAATAATGTTGAAAGTAGTTATTGCAGGGGGAGGCACAGCCGGCTGGATGGCAGCCTGTGGTCTCTCGACTCGTTTAGGAAGCTTGCTGGATATCACCCTGGTTGAATCCGATGCTATTGGCACTGTGGGTGTAGGTGAGGCGACGATTCCGCCTATGCGCAATTTCCACCGCCTCATGAATATCGATGAACAGGAGTTTATGCGTGAAACCCAGGCGACCTTTAAGTTGGGTATTGCCTTCGATAACTGGGGAGAGAAAGGCGACAGCTATATCCACTCCTTTGGCGAAATCGGCCAGCGCTCGTGGATGGCAGAGTTCCATGAATTCTGGATGGAAGCCCGGGCCCAGGGTTTCGGCGGCAGTCTCGACGATTACTGTCTCGAGCTAAAAGCCGCCAAGGAGGGTAAGTTTGCCACTGGCATTGATGACACTCGATTAAATTTTGCCTTTCACCTCGATGCGACCCGCTATGCCAAATACTTGCGCAAGAAGAGTGAGCAGGCAGGTGTGCGCAGGGTTGAGGGATTAATTAAAGAGGTTCAGAAAGATCAGCAGTCCGGCGAAATCAGCGCGCTACTGTTGGACAGCGGCGAGCTTATCGAGGGCGACTTATTTATTGACTGTACCGGATTCCGCTCGCTGCTCTTGGGCGAAACCCTGGGTGTTGAATTCGACGATTGGAGCCATTGGCTGTTCTCGGACAGAGCCATCGCTGTGCAGACAACGTCCATTGAAGAGCCGGTACCCTATACGCGCGCAACAGCCCATGCATCGGGATGGCAGTGGCGAATCCCACTGCAGACCAGGGTCGGCAACGGCATTGTCTACAGCAGTCGGTTTATGTCTGATGACGAAGCCAAGCAGACACTGTTGGCGAATATTAGCGGCGAAATGATTACCGAACCTCGATTAATTAAATATCGCACCGGAAGTCGGCAGAAATCCTGGCACAAGAACTGTGTTGCTCTTGGACTGGCCAGTGGGTTTATCGAGCCATTGGAATCCACCAGTATCCATCTAGTGATGACGGCGATTATTCGCCTGATCCGCCTGTTCCCCTTTGGCGACTCCAAGGAAGCATTGGCGGACAGATTTAATCGCGAAACCCGCACAGAAATAGAAACAGTGAGGGATTTTATTATTCTTCACTACAAGCAGACCAACCGTACCGACAGCGACTTTTGGAATGCCTACCGAACCATGGATATCCCAGAGCCCCTCGCTCACCGTCTTGAGATATTCAAAAAGAATGGCTACGTCTGGGAAGACGACGTAGCCCTGTTCCGTGTCGATTCCTGGGTCCAGGTCATGATGGGTCAGGGCTTGAACCCCGAGGGGTTTCATGGCGCAGGCAAGCTGTCAGGCAAACAGGGACTCCAACAATCGCTGGCTAAATTAAAGTCCTCAATTGAAGACAAAGTACAGAAACTTCCGACACATCAACAATTTATTGACCATTACTGCGCGGCGCCCCGAGAGGACTGATCGCCATAACAAGTGAAGGCATTATGACTAAAACAGTCGTTATAGTAGGTGGAGGCAGCGCCGGTTGGTTGACGGCAGGCATTATCGCCGCACGTCACAACCCCTTGGATGAATCGGGCCAGGGCACAAAGGTCATTCTTCTCGAGTCCCCAGATGTCGCCAATCTCGGTGTTGGAGAGGGCACATGGCCGACCATGCGCGATACACTGAGACAGATAGGCATATCAGAAGTCGACTTTTTGCGTGCCTGTGATGTCAGCTTTAAGCAGGGTTCGCAGTTTATCAATTGGCAAACGGGCCAAGGGGAGTCCTACTATCATCCCTTTGTTCCTCCCGCCGGTTACGGCGCCGTAAATCTGGCTGCCCACTGGCTGAAAACGGGTGGCGACCTCAATTTTGCCGATGCTGTCTGCCCGCAAGGAAAGATATGCGATTTGAGGCTGGCCCCTAAAACACCGCAGACCCCAGAGTACGCTTTTGGCCTTAATTATGGTTACCACCTCAATGCCGGCAAATTTGTTGAACTGCTAAAGAGCCACTGTGTAGATAAGCTGGGAGTGGATTATCAGGTCGGCCATGTCGATCAGATATTGAGTGCTGACAATGGTGATATCTCAGGGCTGTCCCTGTCTAATGGGGAGCAGATCGATGGTGATCTATTTGTTGACTGCACGGGCTTTACCGCACTTCTGATCGGCAAGCACTATCAGGTCCCCTTTGTCTCCCAGCGCGGTTGCCTGTTTAATGATACGGCGCTAGCTGTGCAGGTCAATCATGCGGAGAAAGACACGCCCATAGCCTCCTGCACCAAGTCTACCGCTCAATCCAGTGGTTGGGTTTGGGATATTGCGCTGCCAACGAGGCGCGGCATTGGTCATGTATTCTCCAGCCAGCATGTGTCTCTGGAAAAGGCAGAGGATGAGTTGCTGCGTTATCTTGAAGCCGACCCGGCATTGTCAAAAGATCATCCGAGCCCGCGCAAAATCACCTTTCAGCCAGGCCATCGTGAGAGCTTCTGGCATAAGAACTGTGTTGCCGTTGGTGTCTCTGCGGGTTTTGTGGAACCTCTCGAGGCCAGTGCCCTGGTGTTGATTGAAAAGTCAGCGGAGTTTATAAGCAATAACCTGCCCCAGGACAGGCCGGCAATGAAGGTTGTCGCCAAGCGCTTTAACGATATTATCGGCAAGTACTGGGTTGATATTATTGACTTCCTGAAGCTGCACTATGTGTTGTCCGAGCGCACTGATTCAGCGTATTGGCGCGACCACAAAGATCCGCAAACCATGCCAGACAGTCTTAAAGATTCACTGGAATTGTGGCGCTCCCAGGTTCCCTGGGTGTCTGACAGCAATAACCGGGCTGAATTATTCTCTGCGGCCAGCGTGCAGTATGTGCTCTATGGTATGGGATATGTTACCGACATTAATGGCAGCCGTTACCGCGGTTGGAACAAGGACGCTGAATTAGCTGACCGCCTGATGCGTGATAATTTGGGCAAGACCGAAATGTTTATGGCCAGCCAGCCTACAAATCGCGACCTCCTCAATCTTGTCCGTGGTGGGGTTTAGGAAAACTCAATAAAGCTGGTAACGGTTAGACGCCCGGTCTCAGGGCTGGGGTCAAAGTTGTAGTCGGGCCTGATCATTCCCGAGTGCAGGCTCGAGCCACGGTACATTAACAGGCGGTTTTTCACCGCTTTAAAAGAGGCAATTTGTGAATAGTCCTCTGTGTCGCCGCAAATATAGCTGCTGGGTTGACGCGCGGGGTCTTGAAATCGCGCCTTGATACTTCCCTCATATGTTCCAAGCCGACTACCATCAATATACTCATAACCTGTTGCGTTGTGACGGTAAAACGCTGTGCCCGAATCAGGCGCGTCGCTGAGGTAGTGGATAACCGCCAGGCTGTTTCTTGACGGTGCGTCAAAATGGGGAATACGTTGCCTTAGTTGTAAGTTATCTGGCTTGAATGTAACGATGGAATATTTTGATGCGGCGGATTTTATAGTGCGCAGATCAAGACCAAAAAAGTCACGGATAACAGCCTGGAAGTTTCTCACCAGGCTAATGATGTAAGTATCCGAAATAGCCATTCTGACCCCGGGGTAAAAGCTATCTGCAACCGCGAAACTATTTCCCGCAATCGCATGCTGCCTGAGTGCGTCGACTCCCTGGATATAAGAGTCGACTCGCACCAGTTCCTGTTGGTCAGCGCCAACTTTTAAGAATTCATAGTCCAGGTCCTGGCAAGGCATGTAATTTGATTTGTCATCATCAGACATTTTTTATCCCTGATCGCCGATTGTATTCGAGGCAAAAAATTATATATGGGTTGAACAGCGAGTCACCCTTATTGTTGGATTTTTAGTACGGTAACTTGGCTACAGCATAAATGAATTTTTTGGTGGTTGCACTCCGGTTAATGTTTTGGCAGTTAAATTCCGGGATGCGATTTACAGGGGCGATTAAAATTTAAATCCAGGCATATTGCAGAGATTGTACAGTCGCAGATACGTTATTTAGTGCATCGATAAAATGAAGTGGTTTGAGTGGCTTATTCGAACGCAGAGAACAAATTCTTTTTGTACTTTAATGAAGCAGGGATTACCCTGTTTGGCTTTCAAAACTAATAAAAAAATACCAATGGGGTCCCTTGATGAATGTTGTATGTTATTTGGTGGCTGGTGCTGTTTTGTCAGCAGTTGCTGGCTGTGATGTTAGTGCGCCTGCTGATAAGGCAGAGACTAAAGATACCCAGGTTGCAAAAATTCACCCGGAGATCTGGCCTAAACAGGCCTCGCCCTTTAAGCGAAATGACAGTGAAGAGCGGCGTATTACAGCATTAATCGAGCAAATGAGTCTGGAAGAGAAGGTTGGTCAAGTTATCCAGGCGGATATTGGCTCCGTGACCCCGGACGAAGTTCGTGAATATCACTTGGGCTCGGTACTGAATGGCGGTAATTCTGCCCCTGGCGGTGACAATCGCACAACCCCCGCTGCCTGGGTTGCACTTGCCGATGAATTTTGGCTCGCATCCACTGATAAAAAAAATGGCAGAACAGCTATTCCCGCACTCTGGGGAACAGATGCTGTGCATGGCCACAACAATATCGTCGGTGCGACACTCTTTCCCCACAATATCGGTTTAGGTGCCGCGAATGATGCCGACTTAATGCAAGAAATCGGCACTGTTACCGCCAAAGAAATCCTGGTGACCGGTCTCGACTGGACCTTTGCGCCAACGATTGCTGTGGTGCGCGATGATCGTTGGGGGCGCACCTATGAAAGTTATTCTGAAGACCCGGCTATTGTAAGAGACTATGCAGGTTATCTGGTTGAAGGTATTCAGGGAAAGCTCAGCGACAATACATTTCTTGATGATGACCACCTGATTGCAACCGCCAAACATTTTATTGGTGACGGCGGAACCGTTGCTGGCCGCGACCAGGGCGATAACATCTCAAGTGAAGAGGAGTTGCGGGATATTCAGGGCGCCGGTTATCCCGTCGCTATTAAGCGTGGTGTGCAGTCGGTTATGGCATCTTTTAACAGTTGGCACGGCCGAAAATTGCACGCCCATAAAGAACTGTTAAGCGATGTGCTTGTTGATCAGATGGG
>JABBBF010000003.1:19742-22699 GCA_018607545.1 SAR92 clade bacterium
CTTTCCTGGCAGGGCAATGGCAATAGTAGAGAGCATTTCCCCAACGCTATGTCGATATTTGAAGGCATTGAAGAACAGGTCAGGGCGGCTGGAGGCAGCGCAATACTGAGTGCCAATGGTGAATATAAAGACAAACCCGATGTGGCGGTGGTGGTGTTCGGCGAAGATCCCTATGCAGAATTTCAGGGTGATCGACCTCATCTGGACTTTCAATCCGACGCAGGCCTGACCCTCTTAAAGAAGTTTAAATCTCAGGGTATTCCCAGCGTGGCGGTTTTCCTATCTGGACGCCCGATGTGGGTTAATCCAGAAATCAATGCCTCAGATGCTTTTGTTGCCGCTTGGCTGCCGGGCTCCGAAGGCGGTGGAGTTGCCGATGTCCTGTTGCGCAATGCCAGCGGTGATATTCAGCATGATTTTCATGGAAAACTTTCCTTTTCATGGCCCAGAACCGGACTTCAAACTGCGGTTAACCTTGGCGATAAAGGTTATAACCCTCTTTTTGCCTATGGTTACGGTTTAGCGTACTCGGATATCGGCGACCTTGAGACGCTCTCAGAGGACGCGCAGCTCGGTGACAAAGCGCAAGCACAGGGCAAGGGTTTCTTAAATGCTGGCGAGCCGGTTTCACCCTGGCGTCTAGTGATGCGCGATGCCGGGGGCACCGTACAAATAACTCATTCAAAGGCTGTCAGTGCCTCTGGTGCTCTAACGATGATGGCACTTGATCACAAAGGTCAGGAAGATACCCGTTTATTTGCATTTGCAGGCGATGCTGTATTGTCGATTGAAGGGGAGCCTATTGATATTTCTCGGGAATCCAATGGCGATATGGCGCTGGAAATCCAGTATCAAGTACTGGGCGATAAAGTGGCAAATACGACTCTTGGTGTCGGTTGTGGCGAGGGATGTGCTGGTGTTATGGATATTACCGAAGGGTTGGCCGGCAAGCTTGGCCAGGGGTGGCAGGTCGCCCGTCTTAAGTTAAGTTGTTTTGCTGACAAAGGGGCCGATATGACCAAGGTTAGTTCCCCAGTAGTGCTGAATGTATCTGGAACAATGCAAATACAAATGAAGTCTATCAATATGGTCAGTAACCAGGGTGACGCCAGCTGTTCTTTATAATCACTGTTGGCGGTAATTTTAGGGAGTGGATTTGCTATGTTAGAACGTCTTAATTTTATAACTATAAGTAACGTTCCTAGACGTTCGGGGATTACCCTGCCTATGTATAAATTTTGTTCGTTGGTTGAAGCGGGTTTATGACACCTGAGAACCAAAAGCTGGAGATGCGTGACGTCTATATCCGCCATCAACAGGAGCTTTGTCGTTACATTATTCGCAAAGTTAACCTTAGTAATGACGAGGCTCAAGACATTGTGCAGGCAGCTTTTACTCGCATGATTGAAATGAATCTTAATGAAATAAAAAACCCAAGGGCACTGTTGTATAAGACTAGTTACAACATTGCCATTGATTTTAAGCGGCATGGCGGCGTGCGCCAGAGGCATGCTCAGGCGGTTGTTGATTCAGGTACTGCGGTGGAGGAATTAAGTCCAGATCGTATACATGATGGCAAGCGACAGTTGGGGCTTGTGGTTAAAGCACTCTGGGCTATGCCCAAAAAACGTAGGAAGTTACTGATGATGAGTCGTTTTGACGGATTGAGTTATGCTCAAATTGCCCGAACAGTCGGTTTGTCAGAAACCGTTGTGCGCAAGCATGTTACAAAAGCACTTCTGGATTGCCAGAAGGCACTGCAAGTCCAAATGGATCAGGATTCCAAATGAGCGAAAAATTTATGCAGCTACCAGATCAGATTAATCAGCAGGCGGCAGAGTGGTTTACACTTTTGCAGTCAGCGGACCTGTCTGACAAAGATCGCCAGGAATTGAATAATTGGTTGTCAGAGCATCATGATCATCGAGAAGCCTACAGGCAAATAGAGCTTGTATGGCAGTGTTTGGGGGATCTGTCTGGCACCGCTGAAGGTGTTGCATTAGCTCTTTCGGCCAAGCCGCTTAAAGCTCGGCTGAGGTCTTTTTTCCTGACGCCCATTGCAATGATGAAGTGGCTTATTGCGTCGCCAAAATATGCCATGGGTTTCGCCGTGGCATCTGTTGCCATCGGGTTGCTGATGCTGTCTGGATCAAATAAACCAATAACGACCCATTACAGTACTCAAGCAGGAGAAATAAAAACGATTACCCTGGCCGACAACAGTGAAATTACACTGGGTGCAAAATCGCAAATGAGTACCCGTATTTCTGATGAAGCGCGATCTGTTGATTTGATCAGTGGAGAGGCCTTTTTTAATGTGGCTAAAGATCGACAAAAACCATTCTCTGTTACGGTCAATAACGTATCGGTTGAAGTGGTGGGTACGCAGTTTAATGTGCAAAAGATACGTGATGCGGTCAGCGTGGCTGTTTTGGAAGGTGTTGTGAATGTTTTTGAGCAGAGCAAAAAAGATATTCTATCGGTCTCTCCTCCCGATGTGGTTTTGACCGCTGGACAGAAAGTTGTCAAAGCAGCTGACCGGGCCTTTGAGGCTGTGACTGTTGTGCCCAGCTCGGACTTGGGCGCCTGGCGCTTGGGACGACTTATCTACAGAGATATTTCATTGGCGGATGTCGTCACCGATGCAGGTCGCTACTTTGAGGGTAAGATACTCTTACAGTCCAAGGATCTTGCCGATGTAAAAGTCACGATGACATTGCGTACGGATCAAGTTGGTCAGTTGCCGCAAATGTTGGCGCAAACGCTACCGCTTGAGGTGCATGGTACCCCCGACAATATTATTCTGCTTAAAAAATAGCCGAACGTCGCAATAGTCTTAATACACCGCTGGGGCCGCCCTCGAACTTCTAGTATGATGTTTATCTATTGAAATACGCTTTATTGCGGCTACTAATAAAAATAAAATCTAAATAACAATAAATCTAAATAACAATAAA
>JABBBF010000003.1:22799-34088 GCA_018607545.1 SAR92 clade bacterium
AAATCTAAATAACAATAAATCTAAATAACAATAAAAAAATACCCGAGGGATCCATGAATACTGCAGCACGTTCCAGTAACGAAGCGCTTACTATTTTAAAAATAACCATTGTCGCTGCATTAGGCGGTTTATTATTTGGCTATGACACGGGGGTGATTGCAGGAAGTCAGCTGTATTTCACAGAATATTTTAACTTTTCTGCTGCCGAACAGGGCTGGGCAGTGAGCAGTGCCCTATACGGCTGTCTGGTGGGAGCGCTGGTCGGTGGCTATCTCACCAAGCGCATCAGTAGAAAATATACACTGATCATCGCGGCCGCTCTTTTTAGTGTTTCGGCCTGGGGCTCAGGTATTGCGGATAGTCTTAATGAGTTGGCGTTTTATCGCATTATCGGCGGTCTCGCCGTGGGCATGGCCTCATTGGCGGCGCCTATGTATATTGCTGAAATAGCACCCCCCAAGCTCCGTGGCCGCATGGTTTCCTATTACCAGCTGGCGGTGGTTATTGGTTTCTTTGTGGTTTTTTTGGCGACCTATTTTATCGGTGGTGGCGACACTCAGGATATGGCACCAGAGATTCTTGAGCAGCTTCATGAGCACAATGTAAACGAGGGCTGGCGCATTATGTTCTGGTCTGAGTTATTGCCGGCTATCGCTTTCTTTCTACTGTTGTTTACTGTGCCGCACAGTCCGCGCTGGTTAATCTTAAAGGGCCGCACAGAAGAGGCAAAATCGGTACTTGCCCGGATTACCTCAAGTGAGCAGGAAGCTGCCGCAGAACTTTCTGATATAGAGGCATCACTGGCCAATAGCCCGGCGCCCAATATGGCTATGCTGTTTGGTAAAGGCATTGGTTTCGCGCTATTTCTCGGGGTAATGCTATCTATATTCCAGCAGGTCACCGGTATTAATGCGATTCTCTATTATGGTGCAGAAATCTTCAGTAACGCTCTTGGCTATGGCCCGGAAGATGCACTTAAGCAGCAACTGTGGCTGGGTGCGGTAAATCTGGTCTTTACCTTTGTGGCTATTTACAAGGTCGATAGCTGGGGTCGCAAACCGCTGTTTATTGGTGGCAGTATTGGTATGTTTGTCGGCCTGATGGTGCTGGGTCTGACTATCTACACTGGGCAGATGGGTGTTGTCTCCCTGCTGGCTATCCTGGTATTTATCGGCTCATTTGCCATGTCTATGGGCCCTGTGGTTTGGGTGATGCTGTCTGAGATGTTCCCTAATAATGTCCGCAGTGTAGCCATGTCGATCGCGGTTGCGGCGCAATGGCTCTTCAATGCACTGGTGGCTAATAGCTTCCCAGTGGTGAATGAAAGTGCCCTCAATCAGAATGGCTTTAATGGCGCGCTACCCTATTTTATCTTTGCCTCATTCTGTGTGGTCGCGATGATTTTCGTGTGGAAGCTGGTGCCTGAAACCAAGGGTAAGACTCTGGAGGAGATGGAGGCCCTGTGGTCAGTTAGGGGAGATAGTTAATCGGGCAGTCGATTAGTAATCGCTGTTAGCCCTTTAAGGTCAATCACTCTCTTAAGTGATTGGCCTTAGACCATTATGTTCTAAATTGTTTGAATGGATTACTCGAACGTTATGGGTTAGCCTTAAGGTCTTAACTTGATCAGGCCGGCCAATGTCGCGATTAAATGGACTTCCAGTTGAGTAGAATTGTGGGCTTGGATTTTTGCACCAGTACCGGTTCGGGAGGGCAAATTTCTAAAAAAACCACGATAAGTTAATAATTATAATAAAGCGAGAGTGTGGATAACCACGCCATTAATTTTTGATTATGAATAGATCGAAGAAGATGGGGAGGAGGGCGTTTCAACATACTTTAATTGTAGTAGCGGTCTCACTCGCGCTTAATTTTGGATTTATTGATAAGACCATTGCTGACGTTGAGCAGCCTAAGATGCAGTTCAATATCCCATCCCAGTCTTTAGAGTTGGGCCTGGTTGCCTTTTCACTGCAAGCGGACATCAATATTATTGGTGCTTCAGCAGTGTTACAGCAGCATCAGATCCCAGATATAAAGGGCTATTTCACCAGAACCGAAGTTCTCAATATGCTACTCGAAGGTAGCGGATTGCAGTATAAAATTATCAATGGCACAGCGGTGTCGATCTCTGCTGACAGGCTTGCTTCTAAAGATACCTCAGCGCAAGAGATTAACTTGGACTCTGAAGAGACCTACCTACAAGAAGTAATTGTCACTGCCGCTGGCAGAGCGACGGATCTCCAAAAAACCCCTATTGCGGTCTCGGTCTTTGACCAGTCCAGATTAGACTCTAGCGGTGTTTCTGATTTAACCGAGCTCACCTATATGGTGCCTGGCCTTGAGATGACCAGTACAGCCCCTCAGGCTGCCATGCTAGTGCAGTTGCGTGGCGTGGGTACTACCAATATCACCGAAATTGCCGATGGACCAGTGTCAATGCATGTCGATGGTATTTATTCCCCCAGGTCTCAGGCTGCGGCAGCGTTACTCTATGATATTGACCGTATTGAAGTTTTACGCGGTCCCCAGGGCACATTACTCGGCCGCAATTCAACCTCTGGCAGTGTGAATATATACAACCAAAAGCCATCACTGGATGTGGCAAATGGCCACTTATCAGCTGTCGTCGGTAATTATAATCATCGAGAATTGCGCGGGGCTCTGGATGTACCCATCAGTGACAGCTTCGGTTTACGTTTTGCCGGCGCCACGCTGCAACATGACTCTTACACCGAGCTTCTTGACAGTTATATAGGGCTTGGCCCCCATTATCCGACGGCTACAGAAGAGTTGAGCGATTATGACCAGGCTGTCGACTTCGGGCAGGATGGTCCGGAAATGGCCGATCAGCAGAGCTGGAGAATCTCCTCTCTGTGGCAGCCAACAGATAACTTTAGCGCCCTGACCAGTATTGAAAGATACAGGGATCAAGGCACAGGCCTTGCTCAGTTAGACCCCACCCTAGTTGCCCAGGGTATTAGAGGAGTGGTTTCCGACAGTCCGTCCTTTCTCGATCTCAGCAATGACACGTTGCGCTCTCAGCTTGATTACAAAGCCTCGACATACTCAGTGCGCTATCTGTATGGGCAGTCGCGTATGCAGCGAGAACAGATTGTCGATGCCGACAACGGCAGGAGTAGCAGCTTTGAACAGCAGCGAACCCACAGCTCCAATTTTCAGTTTTCTTCCCATGAACTGCAGCTCATGAATAGTGACGCGGAGCGTCTGCGCTGGTTGATGGGAACTTTTTATTCTCGTGAAAAAAACCAAATTGTCTTTGCCGTCGATCAGCAAAATGCTGGCGGCGGAAGATATCCTGAGGGAGCAACAAGTTGGATCAACAGCTTTGATGGCGCTGCAGTTTCCTACGCGATTCAGCCCAATCGGCGGGTTGAGTCACTGGGTGTATTTGCCCAGGCGACCTATGATATTGACCAGCTCAGTCGACTAAGCCTGGGTGCAAGGCATACCAGAGACACCAAGTCTGATCAGGATGGTCGAGCCATTAATTGCCGGGTAACCTCAGTGCTGGGGCCTTATATTGAGGCTGGGTCGATTGGCCCCGGGGCGCCAGAGCCAGAGCAAATTTATGCCGATCCCGCCACACAGCAGGCAATTGATAATGGATCCTTCCATGACAATGGCACCAGCCAGGGTATTGGTGATGAGCCCTGCTGGGTTCGCCAAGTCAATGATTTGTCGGTTACTTGGGAAAATGTCAGTGGCCTGATTAACTATGAGTTTAGCCCCTCCGAACAGCTGATGTATTTTGCCTCGATTTCAACAGGGTTCAAATCTGGCCATATCCAGGATGCCGGTAACTCTGTAGAACCCGAGACCGTTACCAATTTTGAATTGGGTTTTAAATCACAATACCTGGATAACAGTTTGCGACTTAACGTGGCGCTGTTCCGGGCCAATTACCATAATCTGCAATTCTCCAACGAAGATCGATTGGATATTAATAATGACGGCATTGCCGATACCGGCGGTAGCACAGTGGTGCGCAATGCTTCAGAGGCATCTATTCGAGGTCTGGAGCTGGAACTGGACTGGGCGCTGACAGATGTGGATCGCCTGCGAGTCAGTGCGGCCACAACCGATGCCTCCTTTGATCGGTTTGAAATACCGGACACATTGTTTGGCGATCTGTTTAATCCCTATGTCTCCGGCACGTCCCAGTCCCCAGAGGATCCGGTTGTGCTGTCGGGCAATAGTCCTCCCAGAGTACCCAGTTGGAAAATTACCCTCTCTTACAGTCATGACTTTATCTATGACTGGGGGATTCTCACGCCTCTTATCATTGCCAAGGCTTCAGATAGATATTTTCTGGATATTTACAATCGCGATAAATTGGCTGCGGGCACTTTTGCCAGGCTGCCCGATGGCGGTGTCGATTTGGGTGTGCAGAGTCCCTACCGAATGTATGATATGAGCCTTACATTTAAGCCTATTTCTACAAACTGGACAGTTTCAGCGTTTATTAATAACGCCAGCGATGCTCAGGTAAAAATAGACTCGGGAAATGTTATTACCGAGGGCGGATTAGTTGCAACCTACCTGCCTCCGCGCTCTTACGGGCTGAAATTTAATTACCTGTTTGCGGGACGATAAATATCATTCATCAGCTAAAAAACTCTGAATATAAGCCATAAAAGGGTTCGGATTTACGGTTTTTCGCTAACACGAACAACTTATATTCTAATTTCATTAATATTGAGTGTAGATGAAAGCGCGTGCTTGATTTGGGTTGGCCCTTATTGGATTAGCTTAGTGAAAGCACGCTATTAATAACGAGTAAGGGTATTTAGTTAATGAAAAATATAAGAATAATAGGCTTAATACTGGCAGTTTTTTTAGCCGGTTGTCAGGAAGGTATGAGCAGTTCACAAGAAAAATCGCAGCAAGATGCAAAACAGGATCCGCTTGATATCCAGAGTGTAACTGTTTACACCACCGCCAAGGATACCGACAAGCGCCTGACCCTTACCGATAAGCTCACTTTTGAGCCCGGCGTTCAGCCATTTGAAAATGAAGTGTCTGTGTTTGTAAATCCCAATAAGCGCTACCAAAAAGTACTGGGTTTTGGCGGTGCAATTACCGATGCCAGCTCTGAAGTATTCGCCAAGCTGCCTGCAGATAAGCAGGACGAGTTGCTAAAAGCTTACTTCGATAAAGACGACGGTATTGGTTACACGCTGGTTCGAACCTCAATCCACAGCTCGGATTTTGGCAGCGGCAGCCATACCTATATCGACGAGGGCGACAAGAGCTTATCGACCTTCAATATTGAAAAGGATCGCGAGTTCCGAATTCCGTTGATCAAGCGTGCAACGGAAGCAGCTGGTGGCGATATAACCTTCTATGCTAGCCCCTGGAGTGCGCCAGCCTTTATGAAGAGCAACAATAATATGTTGCGCGGCGGAAAGCTGTTGCCCGAGTACTACGAGACCTGGGCCATGTATTTTGCCAAGTTTATTAAAGCCTATGAGGCCGAGGGCATGCCGGTTTGGGGTGTCACTATCCAGAATGAGCCAATGGCGGTTCAGCGCTGGGAATCGATGATCTATACCGCTGAAGAAGAGCGCGACTTTCTTAAAAATCACCTCGGCCCTGTGCTTGAGCGCGAAGGTCTAGGCGATAAGAAAATTGTTGTCTGGGATCACAACCGCGACCTGATTACGCGCCGCGCCAATGTGATTTTCGAAGATCCTGAAGCGGCGAAATACGCTTGGGGTATAGGCTTTCACTGGTACGAGACCTGGGCTGGTGGCGAGACTATGCACGACAACCTGGCGCTGGTAAACGAGTCCTACCCGACTAAAAACCTGCTGTTTACCGAGGGGACTAACGAGAACTTTAGCGCCGATCGCTACCAGTACTGGCCGAACGCCGAGCGCTACGGTCACTCGATGATTAACGATTTTAATCGTGGCACTGTGGGTTGGACCGACTGGAATATCCTGCTCGATCATACCGGTGGCCCCAATCATGTTCAGAACTTCTGTTTCGCGCCTATTCACGGCGATACCCGCACTGGTGAGCTTATTTACACGCCGACCTACTACTATATTGGTCACTTCTCCAAGTTTGTACGTCCTGAAGCCCAGCGTATGAGTACTAGCAGCAGCCGCAGCTTTTTACTGGCCACTTCGTTTATCAATGAAGATAACCAGATGGCGACCATCGTGATGAACCACACTGACGAGGCGGTCAACTACAACTTCTTTGTCGGTGAGCAGCAGACCAAGCTGTCTATCCCGCCTCGTGCCATGCAGACATTGGTGTACTAATTCGCGGCTAAATACTGCCGTTGAAAGCAGAAGCCGGTTGCCATGGGCAGCCGGCTTTTTTTGTGGGCGGTTTATTTTGTGGAGAGCTCTTGATCTTCGGTGCTATCTGTTTCACTGCCAGCACTCTGGCGATATTGAGTGGGCGTTGTACCTTCAAACTTATTAAAGAAAGTATAGAAAACAGACTTGCTGTTAAAGCCAACTTTCAGGTAAATATCGGTTATCGTTGAATTCTTATAGTCGGCACAGCTGAGCATGCGCTTGGCCTCTTCGATACGATAGCGGTTGATAAATTCATAGTAATTAATGCCGAAATGACGATTGATTAGCATCGATAGGTCACGGGGCTTGATATTTAGGGATTCTGCCAGGGTATCGAGCGTAATATCCGGCTCCATATATATTTTCTCCCTGCGTATGCCCTCATCTACCTGAGCTGCCATTTCAGGCTGTAAGAATTTTTCAACGTTGGCCTTCTTGTTGATGATCGCTTCATTGACCTGCTCGAAGGCGCCGAAGTAGCGGACGGCTGTGAACACCAACAGATTTACCAGCGCAAAGGTTATGTAGTAGCCGGTAAGCCCGATATTGCTCAGCTGTGCCTGCGCAAAGTTAAAGTCGGCAAACACATTGGTGATTTTGGCCCCGATAAGCAGGGTCTCCGACACCATAACCATTAAAAAGCCAATAACTAGGGCTCTCAGCCAGGAGATATGGACTTTCTCCATATTCGAATTGGTGTTTTGCAGCAGGTTGCTATAGCGACTGATCAGTACATAACAGCCGATGCCATAGAAAACCCTTACCCATTTGCTAAAGAACTCCATAGAGACGAAGCTGGCGCTGTATACAAAGGTCTCGGAATTAATCATCTCCAGGCGCTGTGCCTGTGGCTGGCTGTAAAAGGTTGTCCAGATAAAAATTGCATATATCAGCAGTGGCATTAAATGTAGCAGATCAAACTTGGACAGCGAGAAATCTCGGAACACTAGTGACTTGAAGCACAAAAAGAGTAGGGCGCCATCCAGGTAATAGGCTATGGCAGGGACAAAATAGAAGCTTGTAGCGCGCTCACGGGCAATAAACTTAAAGTCCGCCCCCCACATCATCAGTTCATTGATCGGAATCAGGGCATGGGCAAATAGAAACAGGGCGAGAAACAGTGTGCTCATGTTCTTGCGATAAGCGGTGACAGATAGCAGCAAAAAGCAGAACAGACACTGCATGGCCGTCATCAATAATATTACGTCGTGGAAATTAAATAGTACTGTGTGGAGTTTAGGGCTATCCATCAACTGCCTCTGTAGAAAGCAAAGTATCGGTATATTTTTTCATATTTGTTTTAGCTGAAGCCAAATTGGGCAAACGGAGTATGTATCGAATGCTGTTCACAATCGTTCTGATAAGCCCTATCAGGAAAAAATACAGTCAGCCGATCTCTTTATTATGTTCAGCATTATGGCGTAGATCGGTTTTTTTGTATAAACATTTGATAATTTATAAAAGAACCCTTTTTACGTCTGCGGTGTGGCATATGAGCACTTTTTGAGGCGTTTTTTTGCTAATAAACCTCTTCTTTTCTGATTTTTAGGCGTCCGAGTACGTTAGCCGGACGATTACTACAGTTGTGATTTGTAAATTAAGCTAAGAAATTTAGTCTTCGCTGCGGCAAAACTGAATAAAAAAGCTAAATAAAATAGAAGCATCAGGCGCTAGATTTCAATCCATGTAATTGATATCAGCGACCGGAAATAAGCGGCGACTGATCGCTTAATAATAAGAGAGATGGGGGAGTACCATGATTGACCATAAAATCCATGCCGCGTTGTATTTTTCATTGGCTGCGAGCTTGACGGCCTGCGGTGGGGGCGGCACCGGTGGAGATGCCGATCAGAATGTTGTGCGTACCCTGTTTGCCGTTGGGGATGTTGTCGAGGCGCTAGAGGATGGTGGCTCGGTAGAGGGCGATGTCAGCACCAATGATCGCGGCGGCCAATTAACCTATGCCCTGGTCTCCGGTGCCAGTATGGCGAATGGCGTCCTGGAGTTTAATCAAGATGGTTCCTTTATCTATAACCCAAACGCAGATTTCTTTGGCACAGACGCTGTTGACTATGTAGCGACTGACCCGCTATCAGGTGAAACAGGTACGGCTACCCTGACAATCCATGTCGAAAATGATTTCGAGCAGATCGAAGAGTATGGCTGGCAGCTGGTGTGGAGCGATGATTTCAATTCGGGGGAGTTTGATGCTGCGCTCTGGACTGGGGTCAATGCCAGTGTTTCCGGCGGTAATCTGGTTATCGCTGCCCAAGAGGGGCAGGTTTCATCAGTGATTGGCTCCAGCAGCATTAGGTATGGTCGAGTCGAGGCGGTTGTTCGGGCTCCAGCAGGAGAAGATGTTTTTGCCGCCTTCAAACTTGCGCCAGTTAATGATTTTTACGATGGGCTCAATGTGCTCACCGGGCTTGAATCTGATGATGGTGCGGTTATAGCCGGTACCCATTACGGGTTGGGTCTGACCAGCGGCATCATCATGAACGACGATGTCATTGATACTCTCGCCACTGACTTTCACAGCTATGCCATCGAGTGGGGCGAAGATGAGATTCGCTGGTATATCGACGGAGTCCATGTTCATACTGTAGACGCACTTCACACCTGGGCTTACAACATGTCCGGCGATCAGGTTGTCGCCGACAATACCGGGCCTTTTAATCAGGATATGCAGGTTATTTTTGAGCTGGCTGCAGGTGGCGACAATCTCCCGGCATCGATACTTGTCGACCATATCAAGGTTTGGACCTGCGATCCCTCCGTTGAGCTATCGGTTGAAGATTGCGCCTCTAAAGAGAAGACCAAAGTCAGCAAAATGGCCTCCGATCGGATTGAAACGGTTGGTTCGGTTGTGACCGAAATCTATACAAATGGTTACTACGATAAAGCTACCGGAGCCAAAATCTCTGATTTGCCGCCTCTGGCATGGCACCACACCGATGAAATCAAAGCGCTGACTATTTCCAATGCAACTGCTGCTGATGTGGATTCGCTGTCAACTGAGGGCGAGCAGGGCAATGTTCTACAGATCACCAATGATGCTGGGTTGGCCAGCATAGCTATAGCGACAGAGGCTGTTGAGCTGATCGGTTTGGGTGTTGCGCTGAGCTTTGATATGTATATCGATAGCGCCAGCACGACGGCTGAAAAAATTGAAATCAGTATGCAGTCAGGGGTTGGTGGCAAAGGTGTCTCATTGTGGTACCTGGCTGACCTGACCCTTGACGCATGGGCCAGCTATAGCATTCCTGTTGTTGATCTGGTCAACAATCCCGCGGTAGTGGAGGGGGTGGAAATGCCTCTGGATATTAAAGCGGTGACCTCACTGATGACTCTCGATTTCACGGGTAGCGCGGATATTCAGTTGGATAATATTCAGCTCAGCTGTATTAACTCTGAAGGCTGTGTAAAGGGCCCGCTGGGACTGCAGTCTGAAGGAGCGCCAAAAGCCGAACCGATTCGCTATGAAGCGGAAGCTTATGTCAGCGCGTTCGGCGTCAGTGTAGAGGATGCCCTCGATGAGGGTGGTGGGCAGAATATAGCCTTTATCGGCGCCGGTGACTCTCTGGTCTACAGCATCGATGCGCCGGGTATTGGTCCCTATAGCATCGACTATCGTGTTGCCAGCAACGGGGGTAGTGCCGGATTTGAAGTTTCTATCGATGGTGTTGTGGTCGATCAACAAGAGGTTCCGGATACCGGTGATTGGCAGAACTGGACAACCATAACCTCAACGCAATTTGAGCTGGCGGTAGGGCTTTATACCCTGCGCATCGATTTCCTCGGTGAGGGGCAGAATCTCAACTGGTTCGAACTGTTGCCACCGGTTACTGAAATCTTTGTTCAAGCGGAAGATTTTGATGATGAGAGCGGTATTTCTCTAGAAGATACTAGCGATGACGATGGCGGCCAGAACATTGGTTATATCGATGAGGGCGACTTCGTTGAGTACAGCATTAATATTCCCTCTGCTGGTACCTACCTGATTGAGTACCGCATGGCCAGTGACAAGGATTCCTTTGGTTTCGACACCACAATTGGTGGTGTGGTGGTAGATACCCAGTCACTGCTGGCAACCGGAGGTTGGCAGGAGTGGATAACGCAAAGTGCGGAAGTTGATTTGCTTGCAGGTGATCAATTGATGCGCCTGGATTTCATTGGCGGAGAGTTAAACCTCAACTGGATTCGATTGACAAGAAAGTAATCGACGCCAATAAAACAGAAGAATATAACGATAAAAAAGTAGTACTAGTGGGGAAAAATTATGATTCATAAAGCGCCATTCAAGCGACAGTTACTGGCCGGGAGTATTGCCCTGGCAGTAGCCGCTAGCGTCAATGCTCAAGAAACGGATAGTGACAACCAGAACGATTCTGATCTGTTGATGGAAGAGGTTGTGGTCACCGGTATCAGAGCGAGCTTGCAGCGTTCAATGGATATCAAGCGTGATGCAAAAGGTATTGTCGATGGTATCTCTGCAGAGGACATAGGTAAATTTCCTGACACCAACCTGGCTGAATCCCTGCAGCGAATTACCGGTGTTGCCATTGAGCGCGATCGCGGTGAAGGCTCCAAGATCACCGTGCGCGGATTTGGTCCGGACTTTAATATTGTCACCTTTAACAGTCGTCAGATGCCGACTACCGGCGGCCGCTCCTTTGATTTCGGCAATATTGCCTCTGAGGGTATCTCCGCGGTTGAGGTGTATAAGTCTGGCCGCGCCAATGTGGCTACTGGCGGTATCGGTGCGGTGGTCAATGTTAAGACCAGCAAGCCTCTGGAGATGCCAGGCCTGCGAGCGGTAGTCAGTGCCAAGGGCGTTCATGATCCCGGCACGCGCAAAGGCAAGAGCGTCAGTCCGGAATTTGCCGGCCTGTTTAGCCAGACCTTCGCCGAAGACACAGTGGGTATATCCCTGTCATTGAGCAGCCAGCAG
>JABBBF010000184.1 GCA_018607545.1 SAR92 clade bacterium
TATCCTCGGTTTACGAAAGTGAGTCGGTGGGCTTTGAAGGAGACAGCTTTTACAATCTGGTGGTCGGTATCCACTCATCGCTGTCTGTGGGTCAGGTATCGAAAATTCTTAAATCCATTGAAGACCAGAATGGCCGCGATCGCAGCGGCCCGCGATTTGGTCCGCGTAGCCTGGATATAGATATTCTTACGGTTGACGATAGGGTCGGAGAGATTGACGGCATTAAGTTGCCCCGCGGTGAGGTGTTAAAAAATGCCTTTGTGCTGCTGCCCCTTGCCGAGATGGCCGCGCACAGCCAGCACCCGGTAACCGGCCAGAGTTACTCACATCACTGGCAGCAATTTGATAAAGACAAACAGAAACTCTGGCCAGTGGAATTTATCTGGCGCGGAGAGAATATAACGCTGGCGAAATAACGGCTATTACAGGCTATTTGAGCTACCGCCATCCACAGCAATAGTCTGGCCGGTCATATAGCTTGCATTCACTGCCAGGAAAAACACCGTCTCGGCAATATCAGCCTCGCAACCCAAACGTCCCATCGGCACCTTGCTCAGCACTGAATTCTGCTTATTGGTATCGTCCTGCTCATGTTCGGGCCAGAGGATTGCTCCCGGGGCAACACTGTTCACCCGCACATTGGGTGCCAGTTCCAGCGCCATGGATTTGGTCATAGCGATATTGCCGGCTTTGGCGACCGTGTAGATAGGGTGATTTTTAAGCGCCTGTCGCGCGTGCATATCCGAGATATTGACAATACTGCCATGGCTTTTTTGCAGCTGGGGGGCCAGCCCTTTGGACAGAAAAAACGGCCCTTTGAGATTGCTGTTAATCAGATCATCCCACTGCTGGTCATTGCAGCCCTCAAGGGGTGTTGGATAAAAACTCGATGCATTGTTGATCAGCACATCCAGACGGCCCAGTGAATCCACCAGGTCAATAATTTTTTGCAGCCCGGTCATGTCATTGAGATCGGCCTGAACCAACAGGCAGCTATTGTCGCGCAGGCGATTAAATTTTTCGCAGAGTCTGTCCGCATCACTGCCGGAGCGATTGTAGTGAATAATCACCTGATAGCCGGCACTGTGGAAAAGCGCGGCCGTGGCTGCGCCTATTCGTCTGGCCGCACCAGTGATTAAAACAACCGGGGTTGAATTTTTATCGATATTCGCCATAGAAAGTTAGCTCGCGTTGTAGGTTTTTTTTAACTCTGCAATGCAGGCAGTACGGCGCAGACTCAATTGGCGACCAATCTCGGCGCCATCAGTGCCGGATACCACCAGGTCGGTGATGCTGATATCAGTGACCTCTGCCAGCGCGGCACGCAGATAGTCCGCAGATGGATAGTCGCGCTCTTCAAATCCTGTTCGACCGCGGGCATCGGCCTCGCAGCAGAGTATAAAGTCTTCGAGTTTGTCGCTGGATTTAAGCGCGCCGATACCTTTTAGCAGTGCCAGAATTAATTCGGGCTCCAGTCCCAGCGCCTTGTGGCACATCAGGTGGTACTCGGTCACTGCCAGAGCCAGTTGGCGAAAAGGATTGGGTACTTTTAAGCGGTCGCAGAGGCTGTCGACCAGAGTTACTCCGCGGGCTTCATGCCCGGAGTGACTGGGTAAAATATGCTTCGGGGTAATCCCCTTGCCGAGATCATGAACCAGAACTGCAAAGCGAATAGCACGGTTATCCGAGAGTTTCGCTGATTGCTGCAATGCCATCAATACATGGATGCCAGTGTCGATTTCGGGATGAAAATCCGCCCGTTGGGCCACGCCAAACAGGCAGTCGACTTCTGGGAATAGGGCTTTCAGTGCCCCGCAGTCGCGAAGGGTTTGAATATAAATATCCGGTGACCGCTCACCCAGGGCGCGCTCGGTCTCTTTCCAGACCCGCTCGGCAACCAGGTAGCCGAGCTCGCCGCTAGCGGTGATCGACGTCATTAAAGCGAGGGTATCCGCTGCAATGGTAAACCCGAGGTGATGATAGCGTGCGGCAAAACGCGCTACGCGCAGAACCCTTAATGGGTCTTCAGTAAAGGCATCGGAGACATGGCGAAGCAGTTTGTCGCTGAGGTCACGCTGACCGCCGTAGGGATCAATAAGCGAGCCATCTTGATCTTCAGCCATGGCATTGATGGTCAGGTCGCGGCGCACCAGATCCTCTTCCAGGCTGATATCTTCGTCGGCGTGGAAGGTAAAGCCCTGATAACCGTGGCCGGATTTTCGCTCAGTGCGCGCCAGAGCGTATTCCTCGCCTGTCTCAGGCTTGATAAAAACCGGGAAGTCACTGCCCACAGGAACATAATTGAGATCGACCATTTTCTGCGGGGTTGCGCCAACGACGACCCAGTCATTTTCATCACTGGGATAATTGAGTAATTTGTCGCGAACGGCGCCGCCGACTCGGTAGATTTTCATCCGGGATTCCAATGCTCTTGCTTTAGGTAGTTATTTTAGAGCTCTAATTTTAGGACACTAAATTAACAGCATTGTAAGACGCGCTGCAGTTCACCTCAATCAATACCGGTGAAAGGGGGCTATGCACATTCTTCAGGGTTTGTAATTAATTGCTCGAGAGCAGGTATATCGACCAGTTCAATCTCTTTCTTATTGACCAGCAGGTAGCCCATCCTCTGGAAATGACTAAAGGCGCGACTGACAGTCTCAACAGTCAGACCCAGATAGTTACTGATCTCGCCGCGGGACATCGGCAGCCGAAAACGGGTTGACGAGAGCTTTTGTTGAGCGAGGCGTGCAGAGAGGCTCAACAGCAGGCTGGCGAGGCGCTGATGAGCGGAATGTCCCGCCAGTAGAGCAATCAGTTTTTGGTCAGCGCTAATCTCTCTGCCGATCAGTTTCATCACATGTTTGTGGATAGAGGGGATGCTTGCTGTGAGAAGATCCAGCTGATTGTAGGGTATTTCGCAGACTGAGGTGGTTTCCAGAGCTATAGCTGTATTTTGATAATAGTTTTCGGCAAGTCCATCCCAGCCAAAAATCTCTCCGGGCAGATAGAAGCCTGTCACCTGCTCTCTGCCGTCATCGTCGATACAGAATGACTTGATCGAACCGCTGCGAACGGCGTAGACGGCAGTGAATTTATCGCCGCTGTTAAAAACTGCGTGTCTCGCCTGATAGGGGCTGCCGCGCTGAATAATCTGATCCAGTTTGTACAGCTCGTCTGATCTGAGTGATAGGGGAATACACAATGTGTTCATTCGACAGTCGCGACAGCTGACCGGATTGGTATAGACATTCTCTATGCTTTTCAAAATATCATCCTTAATAAATTAAATTCCAACACAAACCTTCAATCACAAGTATAGACGCTGAGTTGATCTAAATCAGTTTGATTTTTACTGACTTAAACGTTTGCCGACTACACTAAAAACAGTGTCGATAAAGTCTTTAGAAGCAGGGGATAGAATGAAAAATATACTGGTAGTTCTGGATGGATCGGAGAGTGATGAGCATGTTCTGGGTCAGGCTGTTCAGGTAGCCACAGCCAACGGCGGAGATATCCACCTATTTATGGTTGTCTACGACTCTATAGAAGAGCTGAATCGCTACGTTGGTTTTGATAATTATGCCGAGGTAAAGCAGGCAATCCTAGATGAAGCTGAGGTCAAGTTACGCCAGTTGACCGACAAGTTTGGCGATCGCTTCTCATCGACTATGCACTGGGGGCGCCGCTGGCATTTCAGCGTTGTTGTCGAAGCGGAAAAAATATCCGCAGACCTTATTGTTAAAGCTGTTCACCGTCATTCTCGCATCGCAGAATTTCTCCACACTCCCGAAGACTGGCACCTGCTTCGCGAAGCCAGCTGCCCGGTGTGGCTGGTCAATGATGATGCCGAGCATATAGATAAAGTAGTTGCCGCCTTTAGTACTTTGGATGAGAGCCCTGAGCACCGCCAGCTGGGTGAGAGAGTTCTATTAAAAGCCAGGGATCTCTCTCTGGCTCTGGGGGTGGAGCTGCATGTTGTCTCAGTGATCCCCGACTGGTTAAACTCCCAGGCGATGATTGCACCGGTTCCAGCTATGCCCGGCCAGTTCCCTTACGCGCTGGCAGATCTGGGTGAGGAAGCCCATGAGCGTGCCGAGCAGATACTCAATGAATCCCTGGATAAGGTAGGTATTAAACCGGATATAACCGAAGTGAGAGTCGGATTTGTCGATACTGAGATGGCCGATGCCGTCGGTGCCAGCGGTTTGTTGGTTATAGGCAGCGCAGCAGCCCGAAGTCTACCGGGCAAGGGGGCCGCCAAGCTATTTGGCAATACCTCGGAAAAAGTGATCCACCATGTGCTCGGTGATGTGCTAGTAGTTCACTGATAGTTCACTAATAGTTCACTGATGGTTCACTGAACGGCAGGCTTGTTCTCCTCAGCAACTGTTCCCCACAGCTCTTCAAGCCGCTTGTCGCGCCCGCAGCCCCAGCGGTAATACTTGTAGCGCAATGGATTTTTTAAATAGTAATCCTGATGGTAATCCTCTGCTGGATAAAAGGTACTCGCAGCAGTGATTTTCGTCGCTACTGGAGCGCCCAGGTTGGCATTTTGATCCAGCGCCTGGCGGGACTTTTCCGCAGCCTCCCTCTGTTTCTTGTCATGATAGAAAATTTCACTGCGATACTGCTGACCGCGATCGCAGAACTGTCCGCCAGCATCAATCGGATCGATACTTTTCCAAAAATACTCAAGCAGGGTTGAATAGCTGACTTTTTGGCTATCAAAAATAATTTGAACGCCCTCGGTATGTCCGGTTTTACCCGATGAAACCTCCTTGTAGGTCGGATTTTTTAAGTGCCCGCCAATATAGCCAGAGGTAACGGCTATAACTCCATCGAGTTTTTCAAAATCACTTTCTGAGCACCAAAAACAACCGCCGGCAAAGGTCGCTGTCTGTTCTTGGGCATAACTGGTCGTTGCCATAATCCCTGCGAGGAAAATTGACAGAAATGTCAGTAAGGTACAGAAGAAGCGGGCGATAATCTGTACAACTGCAAACGGCTTGTTATTCAAAATTGTTCTCCTCAACAAAGTTTAAAACAATGGTTTTACTAATTTCGTATACGCATGGTCTATGACAACTGGTTCGACCGTAAAAAGAATGAGTTTACTGATTTTTTGCTACTTGATTATAGGCTGTCGAAGGTGAGTAATGATTGATAATGATTTGAATTTTGACAATGGGTATGAAAAGGCTAAGGGTACTTCCGGCCCTCAGCGGCGCAGTGAAGAGCTCGATCATGAAGCGCGACGCCGCCTCGAGCAGAGGCTCGAAGCTTCGCGTATCACCAAGCAGACGCAGGACTATAACTACGACCTTGATTAAAATCCTACAAGGCATTGTCGCTAAAAACCCCATATCAACGTTAACAGCCTATTTTTAGCGACATTTACACTGTGTTTTTGGCATAATGCCCCCCAAGAAAATTCAT
>JABBBF010000002.1 GCA_018607545.1 SAR92 clade bacterium
GGATGGTTTCCGCTCAAATGTCGCTATTGTTATAGGTGATGGCAATGGCAGATTATTTTGGGCAAAAAGACTTGGGCAGACGGCCTGGCAATTCCCTCAGGGCGGTATTGATCGTGGTGAGACGGTTGAAGATGCACTCTATCGTGAGCTCTATGAAGAGGTAGGTCTCGAGTCTGGCGACGTCAAAATTATTCAGCGTTCAAAAAAATGGCTGAGATACCATATACCCCAGCAGATGCAGCGCAAGCACTCCAAGCCCCTCTGTATAGGTCAAAAGCAGCGCTGGTTTTACTTACAGATGACCTGTGATCCCGACAAAGTTCGTTTTGATACCAGCGGAACCCCCGAGTTTGATGATTGGCAGTGGGTGAATTACTGGTACCCGGTGAACTCTGTTATCTCTTTTAAACGAACCGTTTATCGCAATGCCCTGCAAGAGTTCTCTGCGGCAAATGCCCGCCTGCAAACTCTTCAACAAAAGGTCGGTTAGTCATGTTGGCGTCATTGCGCAATATAGTGCAGGAGGTCAACAGCGCCCGCAGTCTCGGGCAGGTGCTGAGCATTATCGTCAAGGAAGTGCGCTCGGCAATGCAGGCTGGTGTCTGCTCCGTCTATCTATTTGATGAGTCTGACCAGCGCTATGTTCTTATGGCCAGTGAAGGTCTGCGCAGTGAGTCGATTGGCAAGGTGCGACTGGCGATGCGCGAAGGTCTGGTCGGGCTGGTTGCCGCCAGGGAAGAGCCGCTCAATCTTGAGAACGCTGACAAACATCCCAATTTTGCCTATTTTGAAGAGACCGGCGAAAGTCCCTATCACTCTTTTCTCGGTGTACCGATTATTCACCACCGCAAGGTGTTGGGGGTTTTGGTTTTACAGCAGGAAACCCTGCGCAAATTTGGTGACGAGGAAGAGGCCTTTGTTGTTACCGTCTGCGCCCAGCTATCTGGAGCCATAGCTCATGCCGAGGCGACAGGCGCATTGCGAAAGTTGGCCTCAGCGGGCCGCGGCAAAAGTCGCGAGGCCCTGTTTCGCGGTATTCCCAGCTCACCGGGGGTCGGTATCGGCCGCGTGGTGCTGGTTTCAGACACGGCAGATCTGGCTTCTGTGCCGGAGCGTTTTGCCGAAGACTCCGCCGCTGAAATCGAAATTTTTCGTACCGCGCTAAAGTCGGCTAAAGAGGATATGCGCAATTTGGGCGAGGGCTTGGAGAGCAAGCTCAGCTCTGAAGAGATGGCGCTGTTTGAAGTCTATATTCGCATGCTCGATGATCGCTCGCTGGGTGGTGAAGTGATCGCCGCGATTATTGCTGGGCAAGCAGCTCAGAGTGCCTGGAGCTCGGTTATTCTCAAGCATGTACGCACCTTCCAGAAAATGGATGACCCCTATCTGCGCGAGAGGGCAGCGGATGTTAATGATCTGGGTAAGCGCGTGTTGGGTTACCTGCAGCGCAATGAGAAAAAATCCCAGTCCCTGCCGCGACGAATAATTTTAGTGGGTGAAGATCTCTCCGCATCGGCACTGGCGGATATTCCAGTCAATCAGCTGGTGGGGATTGTCTCTGTTAAAGGTTCGAGCAATTCCCATATGGCAATTGTTGGGAGGGCGCTGGGCGTGCCCACAGTCATGGGTGCGGTAGATCTTCCCTGGGCTGAGCTGGAAGGTCATGAATTAATTATTGACGGCTTTAGTGGCGACGTTATCAGTCGTGCCAGCCGCAGTTTGAGACGCTTGTATGTGCAGCGTCAGCGCGAAGAAAAGCAGCTTGCCAAAGATTTGGAAAAGCTTCGCGATATTCCCTGCGTCACCCCGGATGGGGTGACCCTGTCGCTGTGGATGAATACCGGCCTGCGTCAGGATATTGCCATATCCCTAAAAAGCAGTGCTGAGGGAGTTGGCCTGTACCGTACGGAAATACCATTTCTAATGCGCTCCAGTTTCCCCACTGAAGATGAGCAGACGGTAATCTATCGCGAACAGCTGCAGGCTTTTGCGCCTCAACCGGTGACTATGCGCACCCTGGATATTGGCGGCGATAAAGATCTCCCCTACTTCCCCATCGAAGAGGAAAATCCGTTTCTGGGTTGGCGCGGAATTCGTATCTCTCTCGATCACCCGGAGATTTTCCTCGCCCAGATTCGCGCGATGTTGCGCGCCAGTGAAGGGCTGAATAATTTGCGCATTATGTTGCCGATGATCAGCAGCGTGCCTGAGCTGGATCGCGCCCTTGAGCTGATTGATCGCGCCTATGATGAATTGTTGCAGGAGGAGGGTTACAGTATTCAGCGGCCTGAGGTTGGTGCCATGATCGAAGTTCCAGCGGCGGTCTATCAGGTGAAAGAGTTGGGCCGGCGGGTGAACTTTCTCTCCGTGGGTACCAATGACCTGACCCAGTATCTGCTCGCGGTGGATCGCAACAACCCGCGCGTGGCGAATCTCTATCACACGCTGCATCCCTCAGTATTACGCGCGCTAAAAATAATTCATGAGCAAGCGACTTCAGTTAACTGCCAGATCAGTGTCTGTGGTGAGGTTGCCGGTGATCCCCTCGGTGCAGTGGTGCTGCTCGGTCTCGGCTATGAAAATCTGTCGATGAGCGCCAATGGCCTGCTGAAAGTGAAATCTATGCTAAATCAGGTATCCAGGACTGAAGCGCGGTCACTGGCCAAGCGCGCCCTGCGTATGTCAGATGCCGCTTCCGTATCGGTATTTTTATCCGATGCGCTCAATCGGCCAGAGCTCTCAAAACTCTATCGACCGGTTCTGGTCGAGAAGCCCTAGTCTCTAGATGCAGGCTCGAGTTACAGCTTGAAGGCTAATTTATATTGATAATATTCGCCTGACTGCGTAGCCGATAGATACATAAAAAGCTATGATCTGCACAGAATAAAATTCTCGGGAATACAGATGTTAAGCTATCCAACTATCGATCCTGTCGCACTCTCAGTGGGGCCCTTTAGCGTAGGCGATACTGTCCTTGGACCTCTGCAGGTTCACTGGTATGGAATTATGTATCTGCTGGGCTTTGCGCTGGCCTGGATGTTGGCTGTGCGCAACAGCCAGCGACCCTGGTCGCCGATCAAAAAAGCCCAGGTTGAAGATGTGATTGTCTATGGCGCCTGGGGGGTTATTCTCGGAGGCCGCTTTGGCTATATGTTTTTTTACGGCGCCGACAAATGGCTCGCTGATCCCGGTATGATCCTGCGTATCTGGGAGGGCGGTATGTCTTTCCACGGTGGTCTGATTGGTGTCGCCCTGGCGATGATGATCTACTCGCGCAAACACCATGTGCCTTTTTTAGGGCTTGCCGATTTTGTTGTTCCGCTGGTTCCCGGTGGTCTGTTCTTTGGTCGCCTGGGCAATTTTATTGGCCAGGAGCTCTGGGGCCGTCCTACAGATTTTTCCTGGGGAATGATTTTTCCGGCCGATCCGGAACAGCTGACTCGCCATCCGTCGCAGCTCTACGAGGCCTTTCTGGAGGGGCTGGTACTGTTTTTTGTCATCAACTGGTTTGCCAGAAAGCCGCGTCTGTTTGGTGAGATCTCTGGACTGTTTTTAATTCTCTACGGCCTGTTCCGATTCGCGGTTGAATTCGTTCGCCAGCCAGATCCTCAATTCACTAACCAATCCGCACTGTTTGAATGGCTGGGGTGGATGACCCGTGGGCAAACGCTTTGTATTCCAATGATCCTGGTTGGGTTGTGGATGATGCGCAACAGCTTGCGAATACTTATTGGCCGCAAGGCTTAATATTGGCCGCAAGGCTGTTTGTCGGCTCAGGGCTATAGAAGGTTTATTAAATGAAGCAGTATTTAGATTTAGTAAGGCATATTCGCGATCATGGCGTAAAGAAAGAAGATCGCACCGGCACTGGTACCACAAGTATTTTTGGCTATCAGATGCGTTTTGATTTAAGCCAAGGGTTCCCGCTGGTGACCAGTAAAAAAGTCCACCTTAAATCTATCCTCCATGAACTGCTGTGGTTTATCCGCGGTGATACCAATATCCGCTACCTGGTGGAGAATGGTGTCGGCATATGGAACGACTGGCCCTATCAGAGCTGGCTGCGCAAAATTGGGGAAGAACATCTCTACCCGATGTATTCGCCGGAGTGGAAAGAGAAGAAGAAAGAATTTATCCAGCGTATAAAAGACGATGCAGCCTTTGCTGAAGAACACGGCGATCTCGGCCCGGTCTACGGCCACCAGTGGCGAAACTTTGAAGGCGTAGATCAACTGGCCCAACTGGTTGAAGATATTAAATCTAACCCCGACTCCAGACGTCTTATTGTCTCAGCGTGGAATCCCAAGGATATCCCGGTGATGGTTAAATCCGGGTTGCCGCCCTGCCACAGTCTGTTCCAGTTTTATGTCACGGAGGGCCGTCTCTCCTGCCAGCTCTACCAGCGCAGTGCCGATGTCTTCCTCGGCGTGCCGTTTAATATTGCCTCCTACGCTATATTGACCCTGATGATTGCCCAGGTGACCGGCTTGAAACCCGGCGACTTTGTCCACACCTTTGGTGATGCTCACTTATATAGCAACCATATGGATCAGGTTGAAGAGCAGCTCTCGCGAACCACCTTCCCGCTGCCGACCCTGAAGATAAACCCTGAGGTTGATAACCTGTTTGATTTTGTCTACGAAGACTTTGAGCTGCTCGACTACCAGTCCCACGGCCCGATCTCTGCACCGGTGGCTGTCTAATGAAAATTTCCCTAATTGTCGCAGTGAGTCGCAATGGCGTGATTGGTATTGATAACCAGCTGCCCTGGCATCTCCCAGAAGATCTTAAATATTTTAAATCGGTAACCATGGGCAAACCGATCATAATGGGTCGCAAGACTTTTGATTCAATTGGCCGACCCCTGCCTGGCCGCACCAATATAGTTATCACCAGAGACACTAGCTGGCAGGCGGACGGCGTTGAAGTGGCGCAGTCTCTGGTGCAGGCCATGACCCTTGGGAAGTTAGCCTGCGCTAGCGGGGATGTCGATGAAGCTATGGTTATTGGTGGCGAGCAGATCTACCGCATGACATTGCCTGTGGCCGATCGTCTGTACCTGACCGAGGTGCAGGCCGAGGTGGAGGGCGATGCCTTTTTCCCGGCGTTCGATGCCAGTGATTGGCATCAGGTCAGCGAGCAGTTGCCAGAAGTTACAGATACCCACCCCTACAGATTTGTTGTTCTCGAAAGAGTAAAAAAATAGTTGTTACATTAGGTAACAAAGGCCATGATTCGTTTTGTCATCTATTACTTATTTAGGCTGTCAAATTGATTCTTGAACAACAGACTGTTACAAAGGTGGCCGAAAAATAATTTGTCAGGATTTGGAGGGGTGCTTTAGTTCCAACTCTGACATCGAAAGATCATCAATCCGATAGACCCAAGTTGAGGGAA
>JABBBF010000121.1 GCA_018607545.1 SAR92 clade bacterium
ATTGAGGGCTACTATATTGTTGGCCTGCTGGCAGAAGCTTTCCTCTTGAAAAATCCCGGCGCTAAAGTGGTTCACGACCCGCGGCTTACCTGGAATACCATCGAAGTGGCTGATAAAAACGGCGGTCAGGCGATCCAATCAAAGACCGGCCACGCCTTTATCAAAGAGCGTATGCGCACTGAAAATGCGATATACGGCGGCGAGATGAGCGCCCACCATTACTTCCGTGACTTCTTCTTCTGCGACAGTGGCATGATCCCTTGGCTATTGGTTATTGAGTTGATTTCCACTACCGGCAAACCATTGTCCGAGCTGGTCAATGATATGGTCGTCGCTTACCCCTCACCCGGTGAGATCAATCGCAAAATTGCAGATCCCGCAGCGGCTATTCAGACAGTTAGAGAACATTATCAATCAAGTGCACTGGTTATTGATGACACCGACGGCATTTCCATGGAGTTCGCGGATTGGCGCTTTAATCTGCGTATGAGTAACACCGAGCCAGTAGTGCGACTCAATCTGGAAACTCGAGGCGATACTGAATTGCTCGCCAAGCGTGAGGGTGAGATTCTTTCACTATTGGATCAGGTATAATTTAATAAGCTAAAACAACTCAAGGATAAGAGTATGGGAAATTGGTTTTTACTCCAGACCAAATCAAGGCAAGAGAGCAGGGCAGTCGAGAATCTAGAGCGTCAAGGCGTAGAGTCTTTCTGCCCGATGATTCGCGTGGAAAAAGTCTCCAGAGGCAACAGGATTGTAAAGCTGGAGGCCCTGTTTCCCGGTTATCTATTTGTAAACTTCAATCAAACCACAGTTTCAGCAACCACTGTTCGATCGACCAGAGGCGTCAGCCACTTTGTCACCTGTGCCGGCTCACCGGTGATGGTTCCAGACACACTGATTGAACAGCTGCAAAAGCGCACCGACCCCAGTAACCAGGAATTAGTCTCTAATCTTCCCCGGGTCGGTGACCAACTGGAAATTATCGAAGGGCCATTTAGAGGGCTCAATGCAGTATTCTCACAAACCGACGGTGACCAGCGCGCCGTGGTTTTGATCAATCTCTTAAATCAACAGGTAAAAGCCTCAATACCTTTTAGTAGCCTGACGGCAAAAGATGGGAGCTCGGGGCAGGGTCAGAAATAGAAGGGCGCTATCGCCAAGATAACAAACACAATTTGAATGGATGCGGGACGAAATAACATGGAACTGTTTATAAACAAGAAAAAAACCCTTTTAGCTTTCTGCATAAGTATAAGTTTAATTGCCATAAGCGCAGTCTTGTCGGCAAAAGATCTACCTGCCGGTGCAGAGGAGAGCCTCGAAGAGGCTCGGCAGCTCTGCCAGGGCATCAGTGAATCCAACAAACGCCTCGCAAAATCTGCTGGCTATGATATAGACAAGCTCTGTAGCAGCCTTAACTTGTTTGAATTACCGGAAAATGGCGACAGCGATAAACCGCTTGTCTTACCCCGTGGCGCGCCAGAAAAGGTAGCGGAAAAAAATAAGGCACCACAGTCGGCGATTCAGAAAAAAACCAGAGTAATCTCTCCTTCAGGGGAGTTGAGTGCCTTTGGCTATGACCTGTTTGCCGGTGAGCCCACCAGCTTTGAGCCGGCATCGCGAATTCCCGTATCACCCAACTACATACTCGGGCCCGGGGATACGGTAAAGGTGTTATTTTATGGCAAGATCAATGAATCCCATAACCTCGAAATCAACCGCGACGGCTCAATAGAATTTCCCCAGTTGGGGCCAGTCAGCCTAGCGGGTATGACCTTTAGTGATGCGAAACAGCTGTTACAGCAACGCATTAAAGAAGAGATCATCGGCATTCAAGCCAGTATCAGCCTTGGTGAATTGCGCTCAATGCAGGTATTTATGCTGGGTGAAGCCTACAAACCAGGCACCTATACTATCTCGGCCCTTTCCACGATCACCAATGCACTGTTTCTGTCCGGCGGGCTAAGCGACATAGCCTCGCTGCGCAATCTACAGTTAAAGCGCGCCGGCAAAGTTGTTGCGAAACTCGATCTCTACGACCTGCTACTTCATGGCGACACCACCAATGACGCACAACTGCAATCGGGCGATACCATCTATATTCCCACCGTCAAGCAAACCGCCTCTATTGATGGTGAGATTCGACGACCCGCTATATACGAACTCAAAGGATCGGTAACAGCGCAACAGCTTATCGAACTGGGTGGCGGTTTAAAGCCCACAGCCTATCCAAAAAGCGCCCGCATCCACCGCATTGCCGATACAGGATTTATGGGGGTAATCGATATAGATTTAACCACCAGCAACGGTAAAAAGACCCCGATAAAAAGCGGTGACTTATTGATGATTGACAGTGCCGTACAGCAGCAGGAGATGATCGTCACCCTCTCGGGCCATGTCCATCATCCCGGCGAGTTCCTGTGGCGCCAGGGTTTGCGCATATCAGATTTACTTAAAAGCATTAAAAGCCTCAAGCCCAATGCAGATCTGGACTTCGCACTTATCCGTCGCGAGCTGCCGCCAGTGGGCAGGATAGAACCGCTATTTGTCGACCTGCGAGCAGTGCTTGCCGACCCCAATAGCAGTGCCAATATCAGCTTTTTTCCCCGCGATGAATTAATCATATTTTCCAATGAAAGCAATCGCGCTGCCGGTATCGCAGAATTTGTGCAGTCCCTGAGACTGCAGTCAAGATCAGGGGAAATGGCACAGATAGCCACCGTTACCGGCACAGTCCGCTCGCCCGGCGATTATCCCCTGACCAAAGGTATGACTGTGACGCAATTGATCGCCGCCGCAGGGGGGCTGAATGAAGAGGCCTACACACAGATTGTCGAACTGTCTCGGCATGATTTTTCCAATATCGAGAAAGCTGCGGCCGATCATTTTTCCGTTACCCTGACAAAGGCCCTGCAAGACCCGGATGCAGACCCGCAACTTCAGCCCTATGATGTAATTTCGGTGCGCACAATCCCGGAATTTCGAGAAAACCTGAGTATCAGCCTTAAGGGCGAAGTGCGCTTTCCCGGGAACTATCGATTCAGGCGCGGCGAGACATTATCCGAGGTAATAGAGCGGGCTGGCGGGCTGACTGAAATGGCCCACATTGATGCAGCAGTCTTTACCCGCATTGGCCTACGAGAACAGGAAGCGAAACGGCTCCAGGAACTGTACAAGCGACTGCGAGCAGATATAGCCACAAGAAGCCTTGAAAAAACCAATGAGGGCAAGTCGGGGGGTATCGATGATTCGGAAAAAATCCTCGCCGAGCTGGAAGCCACAGAGGCCCTTGGAAGGCTGGTAATCGACCTTGACGCCATATTGGATCAAACAGTCGATGATGTGACATTAAAAGATGGCGACCTGCTGGTGATTCCCGAGTACCGCCAGGAAATATCTGTGGTTGGGGAGATCCAGCACCCCTCGGCACATCTTTTTAATCGCCAGTTGAATATAGACGACTATATTGATCTTAGTGGCGGGGCCAATCACCGAGCTGACCTAAAGCGACTCTACATCGTAAAGGCTGACGGATCAGTATCATTACCCGGTCGCTCAGGTTGGTTTAAGCGGCGCAATAATAGGGTTGAACCGGGCGATACTATCATTGTGCCGCTGGATGTTGATCGTCGTCGCACCCTGACAGTGTGGGGCGAGGCCAGTGCCATTATCTATCAGCTGGCACTGGGTGCTGCAGCGGTAAATAGTTTTTAGAGCAGTTGTAAAAGAGTAGCGAATCACAGGAAATCACGGATGTCGATCAAAGGACGATCAGCGGAAAATTTGGCAAAAAACAATTGCAGAAGGCTCAAGGGCTCTGTGCTCTTTTTGCTATCACTGGCAATTGTCAGCCTGTCACAGCTAGCGCACCCAGGACCATGGCTGGATACCAGGGATTCAGGTCTCAGAGTCGATATAGAGCGGCTATCCAGCGCAGGTTTTATTAAAGTGCCGATCAACACCCGCCCACTGATGTGGTCGGCAATCCTCAATGACCTTGAAACCACGGATATAAAAACTCTGCCAGAACCGCTTAAAAACAGTTTTACCCGCCTTATTAGCGCAGGCAAAAACGCCACCCGCATCAACAGCCCACAGCGCTCATTAAGGCTGTCTGCAGCCAACCAAACACAGCTTTTACGTCACTTTGGTGACAGTGCCCGAGAGCAGGGCGAACTGAGCTTGCGGCACAGTGCTATCACAGAGCATTTTGCCTACAACCTCGAAGTCACCCGAGCTGTTAGTCCTTGGGATGATGAGAAAACCCATTATGACAACAGCTACTTCGGCGCTGTATTGGGAAATTGGATTGGTTTAATTGGCAGCGTCGAGCGCTGGTGGGGACCCTCCTGGAACAGCAGTTTAATCTTGACCAACAATGCCCGACCAACCCCAGGCCTGACTCTGCAACGAAACTATTCAGATCCATTTGAGCTGCCAGTACTGCAATGGTTGGGCCCTTGGACTACCTCAATGTTTATCACCAAACTCGATGATGAGCGATTTATCGATAACGCAAAACTGGTCGGCATGACCGTCGGCTTTCGTCCCCACCAGACGCTGGAAATAAATTTGCGACGAACCGCGCAGTGGGGAGGCGAGGGCCGGCCGGAGAGCGTTAAAAGCTTTTTTGAGCTTCTGACAGGCATCGCAGACAACTGCGGGGACATTAGCTGTAAATCTGATGAACCGGGAAACCAGCTGGGAGGCATCGATATTCGCTGGGATCTTCCATGGCTGGATGGATCAATTTATGGCCAGACAATCGGTGAAGATGAAGCTGGCGGACTTCCCTCGCGTCGGGCTTACCAAGTGGGCATGCAGATTAATCTTAACCGGCAATGGTTTGAAGGTGCAGTGTTTTTAGAGTTTGATGAAACCAGCCTCAAGTCAGCGCCAAGCCCTTACAACACATTCTATAACCACAGTATTTATCGCACCGGTTATCGTTATGAGGGGCGAGTGATAGGTGCCACCTGGGACAATGATTCTCAAGTCACCAGTATCGGCGCCATAGGCTATCTAGCCAATGGCGACAAAGTGGAAGCCCGCTACAGCTTTGGTGATATCAATAGAGACAGCCTTGATGGAGGCCCCTCAGGGCACTCAATCAGCACTGTAGGCGCAGGGCTTAATACTCTCTCAGGTAAATGGCAGCGAGCATTTTTATGGGGTGAACTGGAAGTTGAGGGACGCTATACAGATCAAGTAATTGATCAGTTTGGTCGTCAAGAAGACAGATTGCGTGTGGCAGCATCGGTTAACTACTATTTTTATTAGTGTTGGAGGCTACTGCCCCGGCAGAGTCGAGTTGGTATGCCATCCCGACAGAGGGTAGTAAATTTGTCATCCCGATAGAGCGCAGTAAATTT
>JABBBF010000234.1 GCA_018607545.1 SAR92 clade bacterium
AGCCCGGTGGCACGCTGTTTTTCTCGACCATTAACCGCAATCCCAAGTCCTATCTATTTGCGGTGATTGGTGTTGAATATGTATTGCGTATGCTGCCCAAGGGTACCCATGAGTACGGCAAATTTATTCGCCCGGCGGAACTCGGCCAGTGGATTAGAGAGGCGGGACTGGAGATCGACCAGATGACTGGCCTGACCTATAACCCGCTGACCAAGACCTACAAGCTGGTGGAATCCGATGTCAGCGTGAACTATATGATTTGCGCGCGCAAACCCGCCTAAGGGATTTTTAATATGCTCGATTTTAAGGGGTTGCTGTTCGATCTGGATGGAACACTGCTGGATACAGCGCCGGACTTTATTACTGCCTTAAACAAGCAGCTAAGCCTGCATGGTCGCGAATCGCTGCCGGATAATGCTATTCGCACCAGTGTCACTAATGGCTCGGTGGGTTTAATTCAGAGTGGCTTTAAAATCGATCCCGATCATGGGGATTTTGAGGCTCTGCGCGAGGAGTTTTTGGAACTCTACTTTGCCAATCTTGCGGATAAAACGGCTCTATTTGAAGGACTTCAGGTGGTTCTGGATGAGTGCCGCTCGCGCGAGATTCCCTGGGGCGTGGTAACCAATAAGCCCTGGCGCTATACAGAGTCGGCGATGATTAAGTTGGGGTTGATGGAAGCTGCAGCTACGGTGATCTGCCCGGATCATGTGACTCAGACTAAGCCTCATCCGGAACCGATTTTGTTGGCCTGCTCGGAGATTTCTATGGCGCCCGGTGACTGTTTGTATGTGGGTGATCATCTGCGGGATATTGAGGCTGGGCGCGCTGCGGGAACCCGGAATATAGCGGCGGCTTGGGGTTATATTGAGCAGGGTGAGGATATTGCCGGGTGGCGGGCTGATTGGGTTGTTGAGCGGTCTGAGCAGTTGCATTCGTTGTTGTTTGGGGGGTGACGGACACTTACAGTAAAGCGCTCGTCATACTGGTGAAGGAACGTCACCCCAGCGCAGGCTGGGGCTAGTATCTTTATGGATCGCAGCGTAACGCTATAGATCCCAGCCTGCGCTGGGATGACGGTGGTTTTTCTGTCATCTTGACCGAACGAAGTGAGTGGAGAGATCTCTCGAGGTTGTACAGAGATCCTTCGGTTCGTTTCACTCTCTCAGGATGACATAGGAATGCTCTCACTGGATCACAAAGGAATGTTCTCACTGGATGAAAAGGAATGCTCCGTCGGGATGACGGCAGTTTCTTTCGAAGGCCGTCATGCTGGCGAAGGCCAGTATCTTTATGGCTCGCAGCGTAACGCTATAGATCCCAGCCTACGCTGGGATGACGTTCCTACGCTGGGATGACGTTCCTGCGCTGGGATGACGTTCCTGCGCTGGAATGACGTTCCTGCATTGGGATGACGGGATAAATTACAAAAAGAGTACAAAAAAATATGCTATCAGCAACACAAATTGCCGAGTACCAACCACAACCCGACCTGCTGACAGAGCGCATTATTCTGATTACCGGTGCCGGTGATGGTATTGGCAAGGCTGCAGCTCTTTCCTGCGCTGCTCACGGGGCAACGGTGCTTCTCGCCGGGCGCACGGTGGCCAAGCTGGAACAGGTCTACGACCAGATTGTCGAGGCCGGCGGCCCGGAGCCAATTATCTACCCTGTAGATCTCGAGGGTGCGACCAGCGAGAACTACGACGAGCTGTGCACTCATATTGACGAGCAGTTTGGTCATCTCGACGGTCTGCTGCTCAACGCCGGTATTCTCGGCCAGCGCACGCCGTTGAGCAATTATCGCCAGGATGTCTGGGATAAGGTTATGCAGGTTAATGTTACTGCACAGTTTCAAATGACTCAGGCGCTGATGCCGGTTCTGGAAAAGTCTGCGGATGCTTCGGTGATCTTTACCACCTCTGGTGTGGGGCGTGTTGGACGCTCTTTCTGGGGTGCCTATGCGGTATCCAAATTCGCGGTGGAGGGGTTGGTCCAAGTCTGGGCTTCAGAACTTGAAGGGCTGGGTTCGGTAAGAATTAATGCCATTAATCCCGGCGCCACGGCTACAAATATGCGTGCACAGGCTTTCCCGGCGGAGAATCCCGGCAGCCTAAAATCAGCGGCAGAGATTATGCCGGCTTATCTTTACTTGCTGGGTGCGGATAGCAAAGCGGTTAACGGACAGTCTGTCGACGCTCAACCGCAGCGCTAGAGCTATTATTTATAAGTATTACCGCGTGCGCGCAGTTTCTTCTCTTTGCGCTCGCGCATATCGCGCAATACGTTCTTTTCACTAAATCTCGGCGGTCTCAGCTTAACGGCGTTAAACAGTGATACCACCTGCTTGGGATCCAGTTCGATAAAGTCTGAGCTGCGCACAATTGACGGCAAGTCGATAGGACCGTAGCTGATGCGTTTGAGTCGGTTGACCTCAACATCCTGGGATTCCCACAGACGCCTGACTTCACGGGTTCGCCCCTCGGCGAGAATCACTCTAAACCAGCGGTTGCGTCCGCCCTCATCACTGGAGCTGCGAGCATGCTGGGCTTTAACTGTCTGGAAACGGGCAAGTCCATCTTCGAGTATCACACCATCGGTAAGGCGCTTGATCATGGCCTCGTCTACATCGCCGTGAATACGTACCATATACTCGCGCTTAACTTCGTAGGAGGGATGCATCAGGCGGTTGGCCAGCTCGCCATGGTTGGTAAATAGCAACAGGCCACTGGTATTGATGTCCAGGCGGCCAATGGCAATCCAGCGGCCGCGACTAAGGCGCGGCAGGCGATCAAATACGGTTGGACGACCATCGGGATCCGAGGTGGTGCTCACCTCCCCTTCCGGCTTGCTGTACATCAGCACTCGAGGACTGTCGTCGGTAACAATTTTAATCGGTCGACCATCGACCAGAATTCGATCATCAGTCTCGGCGCGATCACCTAATTTAGCCACAGCGCCATTGACTGAAACTCGCCCGGCGGAGATCCACTTTTCAAGCTCGCGGCGCGAACCCAGTCCAGCAGTTGCCAGTATTTTTTGCAGTTTTTCACTCATGGTTGGAGCCGCTTCTTAAACTATCTGTATTAATTTGTGTGTCAATCTCTGCATCATCTTCGACAACACCGTCGGTCTGCTGCTGGAGATCGAAACCTTCTAAGCTATTTTCTTCTAAGCTATTGTCTTCTAAACTATTGTCTTCATCATTGGCTGCAACCGGAGCAGACGATATGTCCGTGCCAGAAAGGGCCAGCTCAAGCTCTGGATCGAGCTCGGCGAAATCTTTAATTTCACTGAGTGCTGGCAGCTGTTCAAGATTTTTAAGATTAAAGTAATCGAGGAAATTCTTGGTGGTTGCGTAGAGCGCTGGCTTGCCCGGCACATCGCGGTAACCAACCACTCGCACCCAGTCGCGCTCTTGCAGGGTTCGGATAATATCTGAACTCACGGCCACACCGCGCACCTGCTCAATATCACCGCGAGTCAGCGGCTGGCGATAGGCGATTAATGCCAGTGTCTCGAGCATGGCGCGCGAGTAGCGTTTGGGCTTCTCGGTCCACAGTCGGTTAACCCATTCGGCGAGATCCTGGCGGACCTGGAAGCGATAACCGCTGGCAGTCTGCGCAAGTTCAAAACCACGTCCGCGGCAGTCTTCTTCGACCTCTTCGAGCGCGGCTCGAATCTGGTCGCGCGGTGGACATTGGTCCTCTTCAAAGAGAGTTTCAATTTTCGCTATATCCATTGGTTTGCCGGCAGCTAAAAGAGCGCCTTCGATAATTTTTTTTATTAAATCTGCATTCATGATGTTCTAGCTTTTACATGTATTGGGCCAAAGGATTCGCTCTGCACGATCTCTACCAGTGACTCTTTAATCAGTTCCATAATGGCCAAGAATGTTACCACTACGCCAAGTTTGCCTTCGGAGAGTTTAAACAGGCTTACAAAAGGCACGAATTGCTCACCCTGGAGAGTTTCCAGCACTCGGGTCATACGCTCCCTGGTGGAGAGCTTTTCCATTTCCACCTGGTGGCTTTCAAACATTTCCGCGCGCTGCAGTACATCGGCCAGGGCGGATAGCACTTCGCGCATATCGACTGTCGGGTGCTGGACTTCCTGGTTGCGCTCTGGGGCATGGGCTGATGCCTGGTGGATATCGCGACCGAGGCGCGGCATCTCATCGATATCATCGGCGGCTTTCTTGAATCGCTCATACTCTTGCAGACGACGGATTAGTTCTGCCCGAGGATCTTCTTCGTCATCGTCCTCTGTTACCTGGCGGGGTAAGAGCATGCGCGATTTAATCTCGGCGAGCATGGCCGCCATCACCAGATACTCTGATGCCAGCTCGAGTTGTATGGATTCCATCAGGCCGATATAGCCCATATATTGGCTGGTAATTTCGGCGACATTGATCTCGAGGATATCGAGGTTTTGCCGGCGGATTAAATACAGCAGCAAATCCAGCGGCCCCTCAAAGGCTTCGAGAAAAACTTCCAGGGCATCTGGTGGGATATACAGATCTTTGGGTACCACGGTGAGCTCTTTGCCCTGCACCATGGCAAACGGCATCTCCTCTTGCTCGGGACGCGGGGTGCCACCAGCGATTTCGCCGGTTTCTTCGAGCGTATTATTCTCTTCCAGAGGGGTGGCTTGGATGGACACAGTCGACTCAATTTATCAGATGGGCGCAATTATAACCGCAATGCACAACTTAACCATCATGTTAACCATCATGATTATCAATTTGCGGAAAAATCGCCCATTCCCTGGCGGGTAATTTGCGGCAGGGCGTCGGTCATATCGACCACAGTGGTCGGCTCCAGTCCGCAGTATCCGCCATCGACAATCACGTCCACATGAGCTTCCATGGCGGCGCGAATATCGTAGGGATCTGACAGTGGGTAATCATCACCGGGCAGTATCAGGGTGACGCTCATCATCGGCTCGGCCAGCTCTTCGAGAAGTGCCTGGGCAATGGGGCTATCGGGAACCCTCAGGCCGATGGTCTTGCGCTTGGGGTGCATCAGTCGCCGCGGCACTTCAGAGGTGGCCGGCAGGATAAAGGTAAAGGGACCCGGGGTGCTGGCTTTAAGGCTGCGAAAGGCGCTGTTATCAACCTTGGCATAACTGGCAAGT
This sequence comes from SAR92 clade bacterium, assembly GCA_018607545.1. The sequence goes on from JABBBF010000234.1 coordinate 5,137, forward strand.
TCAGAGAGATCTCGGCACATCAATGTAAAGTTATGGTTTTTATCGATATGCCTGATGGCACGAATACGGTCGAGCGCCTGCTTGTCACCTATATGGCAACCGATGGCGTATACCGAATCTGTGGGATAGACAATAACACCCCCTTTGCGAACAATCTCGGCTGCTTTGGCGATCAGGCGCTGCTGAGGGTTTTCTGGGTGGATTGAAAAATATTCGCTCAAGGA
>JABBBF010000007.1 GCA_018607545.1 SAR92 clade bacterium
CCTCTAAATTTATTAATAAAATTGATTTATAGGTCACAGAATTTTCTGTGGCATATGCACTGCTGTTGCCACACTTAGTTATAGCGCAAAAACTCAGCATAAGGTCGTCATTTTATGGGCACTACTTTTGGGGTCATTATGGACCCGATTCAATTGATCTCTTTTAAAAAGGATTCCACCCTGGCGATCTTGCTCGCCGCACAGCGACAGGGCTTCGAGCTGTTTTATATGCAGCAGCAGGATCTGTTTTTAGAAAATGGTGAACCCAGGGCCAGCATTACTCCACTGCGCGTCTTCGACGATCCCAATCACTGGTTTGAACTGGGTGACAGTCGCATTGCTGCGCTGGAAGAAATAAATGTTTTGCTGATGCGCAAAGATCCGCCCTTTGACAGTGAATTTATCTACTCCACCTATATTCTCGAAGCGGCTGAACAGCGCGGTTCGCTGGTGGTAAACAAGCCGCAAAGTTTGCGCGACTGCAATGAGAAAGTATTCGCCACCCAGTTCCCACAGTGCACACCCCCTCTCTTAGTCAGTCGCGATCAGTCACGACTGAAACTGTTTCTTGAGGAATATAAAGATGTGGTTTACAAACCACTCGACGGCATGGGTGGTACATCCATTTTTCGGGTTAGCGAGGGGGATCAAAATCTCAATGTGATTCTTGAGACACTGACTAATGACGGCCAGCAGACTATTATGGCGCAGAAATATCTGCCAGAAATTACTCTCGGCGATAAACGAATTCTGGTTGTCGATGGCGAGGTTATTCCTTTTGGTCTGGCGCGCATACCCAGCGACAGCGACTTTAGAGGCAATCTTGCCGCTGGCGGTCGCGGCGTTGTTCAACCCCTCAGCGAACGGGATCAGTGGATAGCTCAACAGGTTGCACCAGCCCTGAAAGAGCGCGGACTGATTTTTGTCGGCCTGGATGTTATTGGCGACTACCTTACCGAGATAAATGTCACCAGCCCAACCTGCATCCGTGAAATTGATAATGCTGAAGATACCCAGATTGGCGATAGACTGATTACCGCCATTCAAGCCAGGCTAGAACAGATCTAAGGCCCAAAAAAGCCGCGCAGATAAACAGGAACCGTAGTGGAAAGTTTGATTGAGAGCACTTGGAACACAACTGATGAACGTCTCCGCAAGACGTTTTCGGCGGCTCTTGTCTTTCACTTTATTCTATTGATTGGTGTGAGCTTTACCCTGCCCTCTGGATCCTCAAAAAGTATCTCTATGGAAGTCACACTGGCACACTACAAAAGCGACGAGTCGCCGGAAAGTGCCGATTTTTTAGCCCAGGCCAATCAGCTTGGCAGTGGCAATCAAGCTCAGGCAGTACAGCCAACAACCGATCAGTTGTCACCTTTCGAAAGCCGCGATCATGGCCAAATGCCCCAGCTTCAGCAAGAGCACAACGAACCTCAGACTCAAACTCTGTTAGCGAGCGCCGGCGACACTAGCAATACCCAGACCAACAATAATCAGGTCGATGATTTAACCTCTCAACAGGCGCAGATCGCTGACAGGGATATTGGCGCCATTCGCGCTGAGCTCGATCGCTTGCAACGCGCTTACAGTAAATTACCTCGGGTACTGCGGATGACGTCGGCATCGGCCAAATCTGCAGATGAAGCTGCCTATATGCACTATTTTGAAAAACGTGTAGAGCAGGTCGGCAATGTTAATTACCCCCAGGAGGCTCGGGTGCGACGCATTTACGGCCATGTGCAGCTAATCGTGGCACTTCTTGCCAACGGTAGTATCAAACATATCGAAGTTTCAAAAACATCTGGTTCACGACTGCTCGACCAGGCTGCCGTTCGCTCAGTGCGGCTGGCATCGCCCTACAAGCCCTTCCCGCCAGAACTTCGCAATCGCGATGAAATTCACATTATTCGTACCTGGCAATATCAATCCAATAATGTACTAACCACAAACTAATCCCATTCACTGCTTGAGTTTGTCTCAGTAAAACCCCATATTGATAACTATGGATACAACTAAACCGAAAAAAATAAGCAGCCTTAAAAATCACTTTTTGATAGCGATGCCCGGTCTCACTGACCCCAATTTTGCCGACTCAGTGATCTATATCTGTGAGCACAATGCCGATGGCGCTATGGGCCTGATTATAAACCACCAATTAGATGTCCCGGTCAAAGCTATCTTCGACCAACTGGATGTCGACTACCAGGATGAATATGCTCGATCCCTGCTCTTCGATGGCGGTCCGGTTCAGCGCGATCGCGGGTTTATTCTCCATCCCAGCTGCGATCGACAGTGGGAGTCAACCATGGCTATTTCAGATGAGGTCAGCCTCACTGCATCAAAAGATATCCTCTCTGATATTGCTCTGGGTACAGGTCCGAAAGATTCACTGATCACCCTTGGATACACCGGCTGGGACAAGGGGCAGCTCGAAGAGGAGCTCGGCGAAAACAGCTGGCTTACTATTCCTGCGGAAGCCGATATTATCTTTAATACAAACTGCGCCGAGCGCGCCTCGGCAGCTGCCCTCAGCATAGGCTTGGATTTGCGTATGCTCTCCCACGAGGCCGGACATGCCTGACACCGGCAAGCCAAAGAGCCTGCTGGGTTTTGACTATGGCTTAAAACAGATCGGTGTTGCCAATGGCCAAACCCTGACCTGTTCTGCCAATGGCTTAACCATTCTCAAAGCGGTGGACGGTATTCCCGACTGGGCTGAAGTGGAAAAATTATTGAATGAATGGAAGCCCGATCTGGTGGTGGTTGGACTGCCACTGAATATGGATGACAGTGAAAGTGAGCTCTCCACCCGGGCGCGCAAATTCGCCCGCCGCCTACAGGGGCGCTTTGCTGTTGAGGTAGAGATGGTTGACGAGCGACTAACTAGCCGTGAGGCAAAAATGCTCGGCCGCGAGCAGGGTACCCAGGATCTGACAAAAATTGATCATATTGCCGCATCACTGATTTTGCAGAGTTGGTTAGACAGCCCGGAAATCGGGACTTTTCCTTAAAAAGTGGCCCTAAAAAGTGCCCTGGCAATCATCAAAGCTACCAGCGCAATTTATCCGACTGATCCTCCTCGATGGTCAGATCATCTGCCGCCGCATCCAGTTCATTGATATGGGTATCTGACTGCATCTTTATCATCAGCCGCAGATCATTTTTCGAGTCGGCATGAGCGATAGCATTTTCATAGCTGATCTGATCATCAATATAGAGTTCATAAAGGGCTTGATCAAAGGTCTGCATCCCATGCTCAGTGGAGTTGGTCATAATTTCTTTGAGCTTGTGCACCTCAGATTTGCGAATGGTATCTGCTACCAGTGGCGTATTGAGCATAATCTCAATCGCCGCGCGACGGCCCTTGCCATCTTTGGTCGGCACTAATTGTTGGGCGACTATTCCACGCAGATTGAGCGATAAGTCCATCCACAACTGATCGTGACGCTCTGCCGGGAAAAAGTGGGCAATCCGATCCAGCGCCTGATTGGCATTGTTGGCGTGCAGGGTGGCCAGTACCAGATGGCCGGTCTCGGCAAAGGTAATTGCATGCTGCATGGTTTCCGGGGTGCGAATCTCACCGATCAAAATAACATCCGGCGCCTGACGCAGAGTATTCTTTAGCGCCACATCAAAAGATTCGGTATCCACGCCCACTTCCCGCTGGGTGATAATGCATCCCAGGTGTTCGTGAACAAATTCAATTGGATCTTCGATAGAAACTATATGACCACGACTGTTTTTATTGCGATGGCCAATTAATGCTGCCAGCGATGTCGATTTACCGGTGCCGGTGGCGCCAACAAAAATGATGATACCGCGCTTATTCATCACCAGCTCTTTAAGAGGTGGTGGCAACAGCAGCGATTCGGGTGTTGGAATAACCGTCTCGATGCGCCGCAGAACCATACCAATTTCACTACGCTGATAAAAAGCACTGGCGCGAAAGCGCCCGGTACTTTCACTGACAAGGGCATAATTAAGCTCTTTATCTTTTTTAAAATCTCGCCGCTGGTCTTCGTCCATGGTACTCAATACCAGCGCTTCGCACTCGGCCTGGGATAGCTTATTTTTGGTAATCGGCATTACCGCACCATTAACCTTTAGGCAGGGTGGCAGACCCACAGTGATAAAAAGGTCGGACGCTTTTTTATCCGCCATATACTTAATCAGCTTTTCGAGAGTCTGATCCAACATCGTTTTTCTCCTTAAAAACAATTTCGCTTAGTAAGTTCGTGCTCAAAGACCTTTAATCTAGTCTTTTCGATTAAAAACTTTCCGGTATTTTGGCTTTTTCACGGGCCACCTCAGGGCTGATCAAGCGTTTATCCACCAGGTTTAATAAACACTGATCCAGAGTTTGCATGCCCAGCGCACCACCGGTTTGAATCGCCGAGTACATCTGTGCAACTTTATCCTCGCGAATCAAATTTCGAATCGCCGGAGTGCCAATCATAATTTCATGGGCAGCGGCCCGCCCACCACCAATTTTCTTTAACAGTGTCTGGGAGATAACCGCCTGCAGGGACTCGGAGAGCATTGAGCGAATCATCGGCTTTTCGCCACCGGGAAAAACATCCACCACCCGGTCAATAGTCTTGGCCGCCGAGGTAGTGTGCAAGGTACCAAAAACCAGGTGGCCGGTTTCCGCGGCTGTCAGTGCCAGGCGAATGGTTTCCAGGTCACGCAATTCACCGACCAGGACAACATCCGGATCTTCACGCAATGCCGAGCGCAATGCCTCGCTAAAGCCATGGGTATCACGATGGACTTCACGCTGATTGATCAGGCACTTCTTGCTCTGGTGAACAAATTCGATAGGGTCTTCGATGGTTAGGATATGGTCATAGCGATTCTCATTGACATAATCGACCATCGCCGCAAGGGTTGTCGATTTACCCGAGCCGGTCGGTCCGGTTACCAACACTAGACCACGGGGCATCAGCGAGAGTTTTTTAAAAATATCACCCATGCCCAACTGCTCAAGGGTTAATACCTGGGATGGAATGGTACGAAATACCGCTGCAGCGCCGCGGTTTTGATTGAATACATTGACTCGAAAGCGCGCAATGCCGGGAACATCAAAAGAGAAGTCAGTTTCCAAGAACTTTTCAAAGTCCCTTCTCTGCTTGTCATTCATTATTTCGTAGATCAAACTGTGAACCTGACGATGTTCCATGGGCGGCAGGTTTATTCGCCGCACATCACCATCAATTCTAATAATAGGGGGAAGACCCGCGGAAATGTGTAAATCTGATGCGCCCTCTTTGGCACTGAAAGCCAATAATTCCGTTATATCCATGCTATATCTCG